>JAAWGY010000050.1 GCA_022795575.1 Angelakisella sp.
GGCCGCAGGTCCAGGGCCGCGCAGGCCCTGAAGGCGCAGGGACCTTCTGCGGAAGGTCCGGGGAGCCTTCGGCTCCGCTGCGCCTCACGGGGGAACCAGGTCCCCCGTGTGCCCCCTCCGCCCTCCGGGGGAGCCCTATGGGAAAGAAAACCGCCTGTCCCACAGGTTGAGCCCGCCCGGTAGCCCGGGCGGGCTCATAGCGGGCGGCAGGTGGTGCGCCTCCCGCCCCGTATCAAAAAACACGGACAGAAGCTCATCCAAGAGCCCCTGTCCGCGTTTTTTTGCTCGGTAAAAACCCGTTAGACAATCAGGAAAAACTTCAGCAGGAACAGCGCAGAAATCACATAGGTGAGAACCGAAACCTCCTTGGCCTTGCCGCTGAACACCTTGATCACTGCATAGGAGATAAGGCCCAAACCAATTGCGTGGCCAATAGAGCTGGAAACCGGCATCCCAATCAGCATCAAAGCCACCGGCACCATCTGATCCATGTCGTCAAAGTTGACGTTTTTAAGCCCCATCAGCATCAGCACACCAACGTAGATAAGCGCAGCAGAAGTAGCAGCAGCAGGAATAATCGCCGCCAAAGGTGCAATGAAAATGCAAGCCAGGAAGAGAACGCCAGTCGTAAGCGCGGTAAGCCCGGTCCGGCCACCAGCCTCAACACCGGAAGCGGATTCCACAAAGGTGGTAACGGTAGAAGTGCCGGTGCAAGCCCCCGCAATCGTGCCGATGGCGTCAGAGAGAAGCGCCTCCTTCATGTTGGGCATATTGCCGTCCTTGTCCACCATGCCGGCCCGGGAAGCAGTGCCAACCAAGGTGCCGATGGTGTCGAACATATCAATCATGCAGAAGGTGATAACTAAGGTAATGGCAGTAAACCAGCCAATATCCAGAAAACCGGCAAAGTTAAACTTGAAGAAGGTGGTGGCCATCATATCGCCGAAGGGGGGAACAAAGGAGGCCGTCGCCAGGGAGGCGAAGGGATCGTTCCCCAGAGCGAAGGAACCGGCCCAGTAGATCACCGAAGCAGCCAGCATCCCCAGCAGAACAGCACCCTTAACGCCCCTTTTGGCAAGCAGCACGATGACAAAGAGACCGATGAACATGGTGGCCACCTGGAGCACCATGGTGTTGTAGCCGCTGCCCATGGTGGACTGTGCCACACTGGGGGTAAGGGCGCCGAAGAAGTCCCGCATCACAAAGAAGGGGCCACCGGTTTCCGAGTAGACGCCGGCGTTGGAGCCCAGGCCGATGTTCATCAGCATAAGGCCGATGGCGGGAGCAATGCCCAGCCGAACCCCCAAGGGGATTGCGTCCACAATCTTCTCCCGGATGTTGAGGATGGAAAGGATGATAAAGACAATGCCCTCGATGAGGATGATGACCAGGGCGGACTGGAAGCTGGCCACATAGCTCATGCCGGTAAGGGCGGCGATGTTGGCCACCACCACGGCAAAGAAGCTGTTAAGGCCCATGCCGGGAGCAAGCGCGAAGGGCTTGTTGGCCAAAAAGGCCATGCAGAACATCGCCAGGGCAGAGGCCAGGCAGGTTGCCATAAACACGCCGTTCCACAAAGCGGAGCCCACATCAAAGCCGGTGAGCAGATTGGGGTTTAGGGCGATGATGTAAGCCATCGTCATAAAGGTGGTAAGCCCGGCTACTACCTCGGTACGTACCGTGGTGCCGTTTTCCTTGAGGTGAAAGAGCTTTTCCATAGGTTCAGATACCCTCCTGTTTGTTGCGAGACGCCCCCCTTGCAGGGGGAACATCTCTTATCCCAAGCCGGGGCGGCCTGCAAAGAAGGCGGGTTCCGCTGGGACACAAACCCCAAGGCGCTCTCCGCTTTCTCCGGTAGTCGGCAGATAGGCCGCCGGTAGAAACCCGGAGCCCATCCTGCCCCGGCTATACCGAAAAAAGAAAACATCAACAGGATAGCACACTTCGACACAAAAATCTACTCTTTTTTTGAGGAAAAGAGAAAAAGGGCGGCTGGCCGGCGCGGGACAGACGAACCATGCGTAGAAGCCACCGTCCGCCTTGCCGCGGCTTTCCCGTTTGCGCAGCGCAAGCTCCCGGTGCGGTTTTTCTATCATAACAAGATGGAGGGTGCGGCAATCATCGTTGGTCGGCGAGGCGTTTTCTCCAGTGCCCGACCAAAAACCGCGCCAAAAACTGCCTGTGATAAACCTTGTCGGAAAGCTCACACTAATACCGCAAACGCAGAATCTCAACCATGATTTTTGAATGATTTCATAAGGAGTGTAAAACATTATGGCGAACAAGAAATCCAAAGAGGCTCTGTCCCAGATCAAGAACGAGGCTGCTTCCACCGTGGGCGTTACCCTGAAGCAGGGCTACAACGGCGACCTCACCTCCAAGCAGGCCGGGTCCATCGGCGGCGAGATGGTCAAGAAGATGATCGAGAGCTACGAGAGCTCCATGTCCAAATAAGCACCGCGTTTTTGCGTGTGGCTGGCGGTGGGTAATCACCTGCCGCAACGCCCACAAGGGGCCGCCATTTGGCGGCCCCTTAAAATGCTGTCAGCGTTTCCCTATACAGGGGCAGCCTTTGCGGCCCTCATCCCAGCCCCGCGAGCCCCGGCGGGGGAGGGAAGAGGCCCCCAGCCGATGGCGCAGAGACAGGGAAAACAGCGGCACAGGCGCTGCCATGCCGCTGTCCCGCGGATGTCCTGCGTGGGGATACTCGGCTAATCCAAATCGTCCGCAAAGAAATCCCGGTCCAGGCGCTTGATCTCATAGGTGATCTCGGTGGAAACGCCTACGTTGTACTCAATCATCAGCTTTGCCAGCATTTGGCCGTCCACCAAAACGACCTTTGTGGTATGCTGCTTTTGGGCGTACTCCCGAGCCTCCCTGGTAAACTGCGCCGTTGTGATAAACAGCCCCTTGCCGGCCCCCTGGCCCACCAGCGCCCCCACAAACTTCTGGATTTCCGGCCGGCCGATCCCCTTGTCCGGATCCCACCGCTTTGCCTGGATGTAGATCATGTCAAAGCCAAGCTTGTCCTCCCGGATGATGCCGTCGATTCCCTCGTCGCCGCTTTGTCCCACCACAACGCCGGCATCCGAGAGGGAGCCGCCGTAGCCCATCCGCTCCAGGAGCTTTACCACCAGGTGCTCGAAAAAGGAGGGGGACTGCCCCATGATCTCCCCAAGGAGGTCGTCCGATAACGCCGCCTGAATCTGCTGGTAGGCGGTGTCCAAAACGTCCTGGGGGGATTGCCCGGAATCCGGCACGCTCTCCGAGGGCTCGGCGGCTGCGGCGGTGTCGTCGGGCTGGAGGAATTTCCGGAAGGAATCGAATTGGGACAGGTACTGGTTGTCAATCCGCTGGGGGGCGTTGGCCAAGGCCTGCTTCCCCAACGGCGTCAGGCGGAAGGCGCCGCGGGCGGGACTTTCGATCAGCCCCGCCTTTTTCAGATAGGTACAGCCCCACCCGACCCGGTTGTGGAAAACCGCCTGGCGCCCGCTGGGGAGCAGCTCCCGCCGTTCGGCGTCGCTCACATGGAATTTTGAGGCAATCTGGTTCCGGATCTCGCCGCTTCTGTGGACCTGCAAATCGGCCAGGATTTCCAAAAGCTCCCGGTACATCTCGTCGTATTTTGGAATCGCCATACCATCCCTCCTGTTGCTGTGGCCTCTGTTGCTCCGGCGTTTCTGTGTCCTTCCGGCCGGATCAAAGCGGCGCGTTGTCCGTCCACATCTCGCACTGGCCCATCACCGTCTGTATCGCGTCCTCCATCCCCTCCGGGGGGTAGTGGTGGTCCCGCAAAAGCCGCTTGACCAGCCGCCGCATCCCGGCCCGGGCGCTCTCCTTCCGCTGCCAGTCGATGGTGCGGTTTTTCCGCAGCAGCTGGGTGAGCTCCTTGGTGATGGCGATGAGCTCCTCGTGCTGGTAAAAGTCCTGGATGGCCTGGGGCTTGGTGAGGGCGTCGTAAAAGGCCAGCTCCTCCGGGGTGAGCCCCAGGGCCTCCCCCGCCGCGTTGGCCGCCGCCATCTCCTCCGCCAGCTTCAGCAGCTGCTGGATGACCTCCTCGTTGGTGAGCATCCCGTTCAGGTAGCGGTTCATGGTGCGCTGGATGACCTCCGAGAACCGCTCCGACTTCACCAGGTTGGTCCTGCGGTAGATGGAAACCTGCTCCGCAATCAGCTTTTTCAGCAGCTCCACGGCCAGGTTCTTCTCCTTCATGTTGGCCACCTCCTCCAGGAACTTGGGGTCGAAGAGGGAAAAGGCCCCCTGGATATCGGAGAAAAGGTTGATGACACCCTCGCTTTGGATGCTCTGCTGGAGCAGCTGGTTGATGCGCTGGTTTACATCCCCCAGGGAGAACTGCTTTTCCGCCCCGCCGGCTTGCAGCCGGAGGAGCATGGCACGCACCGCCTCAAAGAAGGTGGCCTCGCACCGGTCGGCTTGCTCCGCCAGGCTGCCGCAGAGGGAGAGAGCCTGCCGCAGCAGCAGCGCCTCCCGGATAAAGATGTACCGGGCCCGCTCCTGTTCCGGCAGGTCGTGCTGGGCCACGCTTTTGCCCAGGATAAAGTTTACCCCCCCGGTGATGCACCGGGCCTTCTCCAGGTCGCCGCCGGTGAGGAAGTCCCGGTAATCGCAGCCATGGAAGAGGTCCCGGCAGACCGAAAGCTTTTCCAGGAATTTGGGGTAGGCGGAGCTTGCCACGTCGGTGTCGCCGTAGTTTTGCTTGTCCCGGGCGGTGTAGTCGTTCATTGCCTGCCGGAGGGCGGCGGCGATGCCCACGTAATCCACCACCAGCCCGCCCTCCTTATCCCCAAAAACCCGGTTGACCCGGGCAATGGCCTGCATCAGGTTGTGGCCGGACATGGGCTTGTAGACGTACATGGTGGCCAGGGAGGGGACGTCGAAGCCGGTAAGCCACATATCCACCACAATGGCGATTTTGAGTGGGGAGGCGTTGTCCTTAAAGCGCCGGGCCAGGTCCTCCTTGTGGGCCTTGTTGCCGATGACCTTCCGCCACTCCTCGGGGTCGTCGTTGTTCTGGGTCATCACCACCGCCACCTTTTCGGTCCAGGCGGGGCGCAGCTTTAGGATGCGCCGGTAGATCTCCATGGCGATGGGGCGGGAGTAAGCAACGATCATGGCCTTGCCGGTGAGGAGATTTTTCCGGTGGTTTTCGTAGTGGTCCAGGATGTCGTCCACCAGGGAGCGGATGGTCTGCTCCGCCCCCAGGATGGCCTCC
This sequence comes from Angelakisella sp., assembly GCA_022795575.1. GTDB lineage: Bacteria > Bacillota > Clostridia > Oscillospirales > Ruminococcaceae > Angelakisella. The sequence continues at coordinate 5,234 of JAAWGY010000050.1, forward strand.
ATCCGGCCCAGCTCCTGCTTGCTTTTCTGGATGACATAGGGGTCCGCGTTTTGGGCCATCCGGTCGTATTCGGCGTCGATGAGGGCCAGGGTGTCCCGGTCCAGCTTTAGGTGGATCACCCGGCTTTCGTAGTAGACCGGGCGGGTGGCGCCGTCCTCCACCGCCTGGGTCATGTCGTAGATATCGATGTAGTCGCCAAACACCTCCCGGGTGCTGCGGTCCTTGGAGGAGACAGGGGTGCCGGTAAAGCCGATGTAGGTTGCCTTTGGCAGGCTGTCCCGGATAATCCGGGCGGTGCCGGTGATGGTTTTGGCCTCCACCCCGCCGTCCTCCCGCTCCCGCACCACCACCTTTTCGGTAAGGCCGTACTGTCCCCGGTGGGCCTCGTCGGCCATAACAACGATGTTCCGCCGCCGGGACAGGGCCTCCCGGCTCTCCTCAAACTTCTGCATGGTGGTAAAGAGGATGCCGTTTGCCTGCCGCCCAGCCAGCAGCTCCCGGAGGTGCTCCCGGCTTTTGGCCTGCTGGGGGGTCTGGCGCAGAAAGGAGGCGCACCGGCAAAACTGCCCGTAGAGCTGGTCGTCCAGGTCGTTGCGGTCGGTGATGACCACGATGGTGGGGCTTTCCAGCGCCTCCTGGAGGGCGTGGGCGTAAAAGACCATGGAGAGGGACTTGCCGCTCCCCTGGGTATGCCAAAACACGCCGCCCTTGCCGTCGGTTTGGGTGGCGCGCCGGGTGGAGGCAACGGCTTTTCTCACCGCAAAATACTGGTGGTACCCCGCCAGGATTTTGAAGGTGTTCTCGCCGTCCTCGTTAAAGCAGATAAAATTTTTCAGGATATCCAGAAAGCGGGCCTTTTCAAACAGGCCCTGGAAGAAGGTATCAAACTGGGCGTACCGGGTGTTCTCGTAGCTGCCGTCGGTGGTTTTCCAGGCCATGTACCGGTCCTCGCCGGAGGTGATGGTCCCGGCCTTGGAGGTGGTGAGGTCGCTCATGACACAGACGGCGTTGTAGGTAAAGAGGGAGGGCAGCTGGTGGATGTAGTTGCGGAGCTGCCGGTAGGCGGCGGAGGCGTCGGTTTCCTCCCGGGTGGGGGATTTCAGCTCCATCACCACCAGGGGCAGGCCGTTGACAAAGAGGATGACGTCAGGCCGCTTCTCCGAGCCCTCGATGACGGTCCACTGGTTGGCGATGGTAAAATCGTTGTTACAGGGGTTTTGGTAGTCCGCCAGATAGACCAGGGCGGAGCACTCCTCGCCGTCCTGGAAATACCTCACCGGCACGCCGTTCTGGAGGTAGTCGGTAAAGGTCATGTTCCGCTGTAGCAGGGTGCCGGCGTCGATGCTTTTCAGCCGACAGACGGCCTCGCCGATGGCGTCCGGGGGCAGGGCAGGGTTGATGCGCCCCAGGGCAGGGAGGAGGGCGTCCTCGTACAAGGGGGAGTGGTAGTCCCGGGGGACGTCCGGGCCGTAGGCGTGGGTGTAGCCGAGGGCGCCGGTGAAAAGCTGGATGATGGCGTTTTCGTAGTTGGCCTCGGTGAAAGACATGGTGTCACCCCTATAAAAAAGATTTGGGGAAGGACTTCTCATAACATAAGCTTTTGCAATTGCTCGATAAAAACAGGTAATTCCTCAAAAACAACATTGGCGATAATATTCCAATTTGTGCCATCGTAATCGTGCACCAAACGATGCCGGAGGCCGGAAATCATGGACCACTGAATTTCGCTGTTCGTCAGAATATTTCATGCTACCAGCAGCCTTTCTTTCATAATCGTGCGATAAAAATCGCTGTCTTTGTTAATCTCTGTTATTTCAAACACATCAACATCCTTTTTCAAAACCTCACGCAGCTCCTCGGCAAGGGAAAAAATCATGGTGGGCTTGAAGTTTTCCCCGCCAAACACCAAAAAGTCCAAATCGCTGCTTTCGTCAGCTTCTCCTCTTGCATAAGAGCCGAACAGGTAGATTTCCTGCACCTTGTATTTTTCGGCTATCGGTTTGACCAGCCTGGTAATATCCCCAATGGTAAATATGCGGTCACTCATTTTATCAGCTCCTTTCGTTGGTTATTATTGACGGCAAACGAGAATTTAGAGGCTTAGAGGTCGAGGGCGGAGACATCCAGCTCGCCGGAAATGAGTTTGGGAAGAAGGGTATCCCGCAGCTCTGCAAGGCGTTTGTTTTCTAAGCGATTGCTTACAATCTGGTTTAGCATCAGGGCAGTAATTGCTCCAAAATTGTCGAGAGTTCTTCTGTCTGGCAGGAGAATCTCAAATGAATCAAAGTCTTTTTTTCCAATATGTATGACGGTCGTAGCAACTTGGGTCTGCTCTATGAGGCTCAACAGTGGCTTTATCGAGAATAGAACGAAGGCTTTATCAATAGCTTTCTTACTTTCAAAGATACATACTCGTTGATTAAGCCATGCCTCCTCATTGCCCCACAAGTACGGGCGGAATTCACCGTCCATTCCAACGACAATGTCACCTGCCTGTATCAAATGACCCTTTGGATGGATTTCAGTTGTGTATGTCACAAGCGCTTGTTCTTTCAAGTCACGAATGCGTACAACGGGCTTTCCTATCTTTTCGGTGTTAAACAGTTTGGAGGAAAAGGGCGCACCGTAGATGATTCTTGAGACTGAATATATATCAGCCTTTTCCCATTTTTCGGGACAAGCACCACCAAACGGCTCAAAATCAACAAACCATGCCTTATATAGAGCCTGCGCCTGCTGCTCTAAAATTTCGTTTATCCTCTGGTTTAATTCGATTTTTGCCTGTATGGAATCGATAATTGAAACTATTTTTTGCTGTCTTTCTAATGTGGGTAAATCTATTTCTAATTGTTCAATCATACCTTTTGTTAGTGCATTCCTTGTTGCGCCAGCAGCTGCAAGTTGCAATAAATACTCTTTTTTCCATTGCAAGAAATATAGCAAAAAACTATTTAATACCTTATCGGGCGTACCACGTATAATTGCAACGTGTTGATTAACTCGTGCAGGCAGATAGATTGGATTCATCATACAGGACCGTGCCACAGAATCACCAGTAATATTTAGTAATATATCATTTGGTTTTACTTCAACATTGTTAAGTTTTTCAGCTTGTTCTTGGTTTATATGTGCTAATCCATTGCAGGAAAAGAAAAAATCAAGAACATTTTGGCTCCTTACAAAAGATATTCCATCATTACAATAAGCTTCCTTTCCTCCTTTCGGAGTTGCTCCACTACCGATTTTGCTACAAATATCGCTTAATTTATACCTCATACCCCATCCCCCCCAACTGCCGCCGAATCTCCCCCTCCAGCTCATGGGACCGCCGGAACAGCTCCCCCAGCTCGGCGGTGAGCCGCCCCATCTTCTCCTCGAAGGGCTCGCCGTCCTCCTCCTGCTCCTCGATGCCCACATACCGCCCCGGGGTCAGGATGTAGTCCTGGGCCGCAATCTTCTGGGTGGTAGCCACGGCGCAGAAGCCCCGGACATCCGTCAGCGTCCCGTCCACAAAGGCGTTGTAGGCGCCGGCGATGCGGCCGATGTCCTCGTCGGTGAGCTCCCGCAGCTTCCGGGTGATCATCGTCCCCAGCCTCCGGGCGTCGATAAACAGCGTCTTGCCCTTCTGCCGCTTGTTTTTGGCAAGGAACCAGAGGGATGCCGGTATCTGGGTGGTGTAGAACAGCTGGGGAGGCATGGCGACGATGCAGTCCACCAGGTCCGCGTTGACGATGTTGCGGCGGATCTCCCCCTCCCCGCCGGACTGGGAGGAGAGGGAGCCGTTGGCCAGCACCATCCCGATCCGCCCGCCCGGGGCCAGGTGCCAGATCATGTGCTGGAGCCAGGCGAAGTTGGCGTTGCCGGCAGGGGGCGTCCCGTACTGCCAGCGGACGTCGTTCAGCAGCTTGTCCTGCCCCCAGTTGGAGAGGTTGAAGGGCGGGTTGGCCATGATGAAATCGGCCTTGAGCCGGGGGTGGCAGTCGTGGAAGAAGGTGTCGGCGTGAAAGCTGCCCAGGTCGGGCTCGATGCCCCGGATGGCCAGGTTCATCTGGGCCAGCTTCCAGGTGGTGGGGTTGGAATCCTGCCCGAAGACGGAAATCTGCTTGATGTTGCCGCCGTGGTTCTCGACAAACTCGGCCGACTGGACGAACATCCCGCCGGAGCCGCAGCAGGGGTCGTAAACCCGCCCGTCAAAGGGCTGGAGCACCTCCACCAGCGTCCGCACCACACAGCCGGGGGTGTAGAATTCCCCCGCCAGCTTGCCCTCCTGCTCCGCAAATTTGGAGAGGCAGTATTCATAGGTCCGCCCCAGGATGTCCTTACTGTTCCCGTGCTCCACCATCCGGATGTTGGTAAAGAGGTCCACCACCTCCCCCAGCCGCCGCTTGTCCAGCTCCGGCCGGGCAAAGTTTTTGGGCAGGATGTCCTTCAGCCGCGGGTTCTCCCGCTCGATGCTCCGCATGGCCTCGTCGATGACGGCGCCCACCTCCGGCGTGTGGGCCGCGGCGGCAATCACCGACCAGCGGGCGTTTTCCGGCACAAAGAAGATGAGCTCGTAGGTGTACTCGTCCTTGTCCTCCTCAAAGCCTTGGCCCTCCGCCACCAGCTCCCGGTACTTCGCCTCAAACCGGTCGGAGATGTATTTCAGGAAGATCAGCCCCAGGACGACGGACTTGTACTCCGAAGCGTCCAGATTCCCCCGCAGGACACAGGCGGCCTCCCAGATCTGCTTTTCAAAACCGATGGTGCTGGTGTTTTTTGCTGCCATTTCCGTTTCCTCGATTCAATCGTAGTTTTTCTCTATTATACAGGCAAAAGCGACATAAATCAATTAACAGCGGGGTGGTTTTTGCGCCAAGCTATGGTTGCCGGGGGTGGGGCAGCGGGGTGGGCGGGGCAGGCCGCCCTATGGGGCTTGCGCAAAAGGAAAGGCCCCCTCAACAAAGGAGGGGGCCGGGTAGGGATTGCCTGTGGGGGCATCCCCGCTGGCGCAGCGGGTGGGATTCGAACCCACGGACGGTTGCCCGTCAACTGATTTCGAGTCAGTCCCGTTATGACCACTTCGATACCGCTGCCTATCAGCTTCCGCCCGCCGGGGCGGAAAACATACTATAGTATACAACACTTCCCGCAAAAAAACAAGAGGCCATCCCCCTGTTTTGCCAAAAAAACTGTCCCCGGGGCCTCCTACCGCCGCCCCTTGCGCAAAAACCTGGGGGCAAAGTAGTCCCGGTAAACCTCGATGAGATTCCCCACCGTGTAGTCGTACACCACAAAGAAAACGTTGCCCAGCACCAGCAGCACCAGGGCGGAGTACCGCCCAAAGCTGCCGAATTCATCCAGGATATCCGGGATGCCCAGCAGGTAGATCACCACTAAGTACGCCAGCACCACCAGCCCGTTAAAGAGGACCAGCTTGGCCGCCCAGCGGATGGCCTTGGGCCGGAGCTTGCCCTCCAGCAGCGTCTTGACCACCGGGTAGTGGCCGAAGAAGAAGACGAAGAGGATGGCCGCCTCCTTGCTGGGGGCCAGCAGCAGGCTCAGGAGGGATACCGCCCCGTAGACGATCAGGGCGGTGCTCCGCCCCAGCTCCTCCGATACCGCAATCAGTACCAGCCCCGCCAGGGTGGGCAGGGAGTATTCGGAAAAGGGGATCATCCCCGTCATAAACATCAGCAGCAGGCAGAGGCCGGAGGCCATCCCCCCTACCGCTACCTGGGTGCTTTTGTGCTTCATGGTATGTCGAACCCCTTTCGGTTTTCTCAAAGCCCCGCCCGTTGTTCCGCGATGAACGGGGGACGATTGGGCCGGTCTTAGAGCCTATTCAAGATCTCCCTGCACGCCGCCTTGGCAGGTCTTTTCACGCCCTGCGGCGTTAAAAAACCTTGCAATACAGCAAGTATTCCTGCG
>JAAWGY010000051.1 GCA_022795575.1 Angelakisella sp.
CTGCGAAGCAGCCCCACGGCCAACCGCCGAAGGCGGCTCTTAGGCCGTGCCTCCCCTGAAAGGGGAGGTGTCGCCCGCAGGCGACGGAGGGGTTCCCCCGCAGGGGCCGTTCCCCTTGGCACAAGCTCCGCCTGTGTATAGTCGTCCTGGGGTGTTTCGCTCCTGCGGGAGCGCCCAGGGCGCTGCCCTGGACCTGCAAGCCTTTGAAAAGGCTTGACCGAAACTTTTGGCGCCCTGCGGGCCTTGGACGGACAGGCTACTGCCCCACTATCGCCCGTAGCTTACCATACGCTGGGCTGCTTATGGTTCGGGTTGCTGGTCACTGTCACCGGGCCAATGCTCTCCCCCGGCCGCAGCAGCCGCCCCATCACCACAAACCGCTGGTTGCTGGTCTTCCCGTATGCCCGGGTGCAGGTGGACAGCGTCACGATCTTGTCCGAAGCGTTTACATCCACGTCAAAGCTGTGACGGCTCCGCCGCCGCGCCTCGTTGATAATGTAGCTCATATCCCCCTCGGACGCAATGTAGTTAAAAGCCAGCTCGGTGTAGAAGCAGGCAAAGATCTTGACGGTAAACTCCCCGCCCTCCGCCGTGGAGTAGTAGAAGTAGGGGTAGCTCTGCGCCATCGAAAGCCAGTGGTACCCCGTCAGCTGGGCAAACATCACGTCCCCGGAATACCCGATCCGGGGCGACGCCCCGTAGTTGGTCCAGTTGTGCCCGTAGATAACCGTGTTGCTGGAAAGCCCCGATTCGCTGGCGCTGGTGCGGGTGCTGGGGTTGGTCCAGATAACCCCGTTGTAGCTGTACTGCTTGTCGTACCCCAGGTGGGTGTAGTAGTTGACGTCGTAGACGTTCTGTACAATGGGCCAGTCGATGTTGGTGCCCGGTACCCTCAGCCACCCAACAACGTCGCTGTTTACCCCCCGCCAGTAGGCGATTTTGTCCGCCCCGGAGCTCCCGTAGGCCGAGGCGTTAAACACCCCCGTGGCCGGCGAGCTCCAGGAGGTGTTGGCGTTGGTCGCCGTCGCCGCCTGCCGCCGCTCCTCCCACTGGTCGTGGAAGGTCTGTGCCAGCTGGGAGGCGTTGGCGCTGGCCACCGCCTGCCCGTCGCTGATTAGGTCGGCAAAGGCCTGCTCCTCCTGGGCGCAGACCACCGCCGCCGTGGCAACCGCCTCCTGGCGGGCCAGGGCCGCGGCCTCTGCCTCCGCCGCCCGCTGCTTTGCCTGGGCGGTGGTGACAGCCCCCGCCGCAACGCCCGCCACCAGGCAGGCCGCCCCGCCTCCTACCAGTACCCGGTGCCAAAAAATCTGTCTTTTGCTCCAACGCTTGGGCCTCTGCTTATGTACCGCTGCTTCGCTCATGCTCCAACCTCCTGCCGGGGCCTTTCCCGGTCCCCGCTTTAATCTGGCAGTTTTTTCCTCCGGCAACCCCGTGGAACGGCCTGCCAAGCCGCTAACGAAGCCTATTATATCATATCCTTCCGCAAAAAAAAAGAATTATTGAAAAAGTTACAAAAAGAGAGTGCCCAAAACCCCGGTTATCCTGTATAATAGAACCTGTATTCAGTCGAAACCATGCGGAAAGGGAAGAAAGCAGGATGGGTAGCAAAGTACGACGGGCGAAGATATCCGACGCTGCCATCATCAGCGCCATCGACGCCTCCATCAGCGAGGACCGGCGGCTGGAGGTGGGCCGCCAGCCCTTGGAATATTATCAGGAATGGTTAAGGTGCCACGACAAACGGCACCCTGTCTTAATCGGCAGCGACGAGGAGCAGGGCATCGCTTGGTGGATGGCCCTTAGCCGGTGCAACGGCAGCTATTGCTCCGATGGCGCCGCCCTTGTGGAGATGGGCGTCCCCGATCCTTTTCAGAACACCGAGCTTATCGACCGCATCCTCCATTACCTGGAGCAGTGCGCGGTGCGGCAGGGCTACTACAAGCTCATTGCCTGCCTGGACGCCCGGCAGCGCTACCTGCTGCATATCTACCGCCGGGTGGGCTTCCGGGATGTGGGCACCCTGCGCAGCCAGGCCTACCACAAGGGCCAGCTTTTGGATATGGTGCTGCTGGAACGGGTGCTCCCCGCCGATATGGAGGCGCTGCAACGGTATTATACCGATCACTACGACTGCTACCGGGCCTACTTTGAGGAGGAGCGCCGCCGGACCGAGGCGGAGGCCCAGGGGGAGTACGTCCTGGAATACGAGGAGGTAGAGACGCCGGAGGACCAGCTCCCCGAGGGCATCGTCCGGTTTTTGCGGGCCAAGCGGACCCCCGACGGCCAGCCGGTGCGGCGGATGGTCCCCCGGGACACCGCCGGCCCGGAGCTTGCCGAGGAGCCCACGGAGGAGGGCCGGGGCTCCGCCCAGGCCGGCCCCCCTGCGGAAGGGGAAGCCGCCCCCGCCGGAGCCCCCCCGGCGGCAGCGCCCGTCCGGGACAATCCCGCCCCGGCAACACCCGGCGGGCAGGCCCAGCTGCCGGAGGGCATCATCCGTTTTCTCAAAAGCAAGCGCCTGCCCGACGGCACGCCGGTCAACCAAAGCCTGCCCCCCGTTGTGCCGGTAAAGCTTGCCCCCGCCCAGGAAAGGCCCCAGCAGCCCCGTCACGGGGATGGGGAAGGGGAGCCGCCACAGAGCGAATAGCGCGCCGCCCTGGCGGGGCTTTTACCAAATCTCCCGGCACACCGAATCGGCAGGGCCTTTGCCGTTGGCCAGCCGCCACAGGCGGCGCTTGGGCCATCGGGAAGGGCCTGCCACCAGGGCGTGCCGGGGGATTTTCAGCTGCTGTTTTGGGCAAGCCCCGGGGACACCGGGGCACCGCTGAAATATTTTTTGCAAAATCCCACGCATTTTGAAGTTTGGGGCTGGGTACCCTCGTAGTATCAGCGAGGGACAAAACAAGGCAGCCGCGCGGAACGCCGGACGGGACAGAACCCGGCGCCTCCGCCGCTCCCCAAGGGTGGTGATGGACAGCGGGATGACAAATGAAGAGTTCGGCAGAGTGGTGGAGCAGTACCAAAAGCTGGTCTATACCATCTGCTACCAGATGGTGCGGGACCACTACGAAGCACAGAACCTCGCCCAGGAGACCTTCCTTTCCGCCTACACCCACATCGACCGCTGCCGGGAGGAGGATATGAAGCCCTGGCTCTGCCGCATCGCCTCCAACAAAGCAAAGGACCACCTCAAAAGCGCCTACGTCCGCCGGGTACAGCTGGCCCGGGAGGAGGACGCCCAGGAGAACACCGGCCCGGGCCGGCGGGGCATCCCCCCCGGCGGCACCGAGGCATCCCCGGAGGAGCTGTACACCGCGGCCGACGGGGCGGAGACCATTCGGGAGATGATCCGCTCCCTCCACGAGCCCTACCTCAAGGTATCGGTGCTCTACTTCCTGGAGGAAAAGGACGTGGACGAGATCGCTCTTACCCTGGGACGCCCCCGCAAAACGGTACAGACCCAGCTGTACCGGGCCAAGCAATCGCTGCAAAAGATGATAAGGGAGGGAGCATAGACCATGGAAAGACCAACAGAAAGACGGCTGTTTGACGACGAAACCGGCTGCCTCACCGACGGCGCGCTGGCGGGCCTGATGGAAGGCTCCCTGGACGAGCTGCAACGGCTGGAGGTATCGGAGCACCTGTCCTACTGCGACGCCTGCGTGGAGCGGTACACCGCCCTGCTTGCCGACGGGGTGCTGCTGGAGGCCCCGGAGCTGATGAAGCAGAGCGTCCTTGCCGCCCTGCGGCGAAAGGCGGCCAAGGTCTTCGTCAACCGCTACTTCCACATGGCGGTGGCCGCAAGCCTCACCCTGGTGCTGTGGGGGAGCGGGGTGTTCAACAGCTTTGGGGAGGTCCGGCTGGTCCGGCCCCCGGAGGCGCGGAACCCCGAGGCCTCCATCAGCTGGCGCCTCAACAGCTTTGCCTCCGATGTTTCCGACGGCGTAACCGATTTTATGGATCAACTGATTACCATCGATTTGAGAGGAGCCTTACGCAATGAGAAAGAGTAGACTGTTCAGCCTCCTGTGCGCCTTTTGGCCCGGCGCCGGGGAGATGTACCTGGGGCTGATGAAACGGGGCCTCGCCATTATGGTCATCTTTTGGGGCTCCATCGGGGTGATGAGCTACCTGGGGCTGGAGATGCTGCTTTTTGCCCTGCCGGTGCTGTGGTTCTATTCCTTCTTCGATACCCTCACCCTGCGGAACCTGGACTACTACGCCCTCACCGAGCTGCAGGAGCGGGACGACTTCTTCTTCCAGGACCTGTTTGGCAACAGCAGCCTCCACGCCGCGGCCCAAAAACACCATGTTCTGTTGGGGGCGGGGCTGGTGGTCCTGGGGGTTGGGTCCCTCTGGCGGAGGCTGACCCGTTCCTTCTGGTTCTCCAACGTCCTTCCCGACTGGCTCTACAGCCTGCTGTACAGCCTCCCCAGCCTGGCCCTCTCCTTCGGCATCATCGCCCTGGGGGTGTGGCTCATCCGGGGCAGGCGGATGCCCGCCGACACGGTGGAGGATTACCCCCGGTACCGGGAACAGGAGCCGGCAGGAAAGGAGAAGGGCAATGACAAACAATCTGCTTGATGAGGAGGGGACCGGCATCCCCGGCGACCCCCAGGAAAACCCCGCCCAGGAGGATGCCTCCCGCCTGATGACGCTGCTGGAGGCCCCCATCGCCCCCGAGCCTCCCGCGGAGGAGAAGCCACAGCCACCGGCGGCAAACCCCGCCCCGGAGGCACCTAAAACGGTGTTTGCCCCCGCCCCCTGGGAGCGGTCCGCCGGCCGGCAGGCCCAGCGGGAGGCCCGGGACCAGGAAAAGGCCGCGCGGGAGGCCCAGCGGGAAGCCCAGGAGCAGGAGAAGGCCGCCCAGCGGGAGGCAAAGCTGCTGGAAAAGAAGATTGCCCAGGAACAGCGGAAGGCCCAGGAGGACCAGCGGCGGCAGGAGGCCCGGGACAGGGCCGAGGAGCGCCGCCAGGAGGCCCGCCGCAGGGCGGAGGAAAGGCAGGAGGAAAAGGCGAAGCAGCGGACGGTGCGCCGGGTGGGGACCATGACACTGGGGGTGTCCCTTATCGCCATCGGCGCGGCCATCCTGGCCTATATGTTCAACCCCGGCTTCGATATCCGCATCGTGGCCTATCTGGCCCCGGTGATCCTCATCGGCCTGGGGCTGGAGGTGCTCATCCGCTCCTGCTTCAGCAAGGACCGCACCTATAAATTCGACTTTGCCAGCGGCATTCTCTGCGTCTTTTTGGTGCTGGGGAGCTTCTGCGTGTCGCTGATGCCCTATGTGGTCTACTACATCGGGCCGGAACGGTTTACCAGCGAGGAGGAGCTGCTGTCGGCGGAGCGGGAAAAGCTTTACCAGGCCTTCCGGGGGGACCAGCGGGTAGAGCGGTACTACCTCAACGGCGGTATCGATCCCAGCCTCACCCGGGCCCAGCGGGACGAAAACGACCGGTGGATCTACCAGCTTAGCTACCTGCGGGCCGATGTCTTCCTGCTGGACGGCTGCGACGACGAGGCGGCGTTTGCCCAAACCTGCCGGGAGCTGCTGGATAAGCTGATGGCCCAGGGCTTCCCCGCCAGCGTCAGCGACCGATACAACAGCTTTGGCATCACCTTTGACGCCCCGGAAAACGCCGACGGCATCCGCTACCGCCTGAATGTGGAAAACCGCCTCCAGCTGGAGATGACCGCCGGCAACCTGGAAAAGTTAGTCACCCCTATCTACACAAAGCCCACCACGGAAAACGGCTGGTTCCCCGCCGGCTACGAGGAGATCGAGACCAGCTTTGGCGGCGGGATGGCGGACCACTTTGCCGACCTGATGGAGAACTACAGCGTGGAGGACGCCGGCGTCTACTACACCCTGCTGATGGAAAACGGCTACCCGGCCGAGGTGGCGGAGCGGTACTACTTTGCCGTCATTGCCGACAACGCCCCGGAGCCGCTGCCGGAGGATGACACCGAGGGGGAGGTCCCGCCGGAGACAGACGAGGGGGACGGCAGCAGTCAGCCCCAGGAGCCCCCGGAGAGCAGCGAAGGCAGCCAGTCCCCCGCGGCGGATGCCGAGAGCAGCCAGCCCGCGGTGGACGCAGGGGAAAGCAGCCAGCCAGCGGCTTAGAGCCTATTCAAGATCTCCCAGCACGCCGCCTTGGCAGGTCTTTTCACGCCCTGCGGCGTTAAAAAACCTTGCAATACACCAAGTATTGCAAGGTTTTTTGCCTTGCAGGGCGGGAAAATCCCTTGTCCTGCCTGCATCATTCGGTTATGAATACAGGTTCTTAAACACCACCCCTGCAGGCGCTGTATGCAAACAAAAAGGAGACAGGCCCCTTCCCCAAAAGCGGGGACAGGTCCTGTCTCCTTTTGCGCTGCAAGCCCTTTGGTCCTTTGGGCGTTACCCCTTGGGGATCGTCCCCCAGTACTCCCGCAGCCGGGCCTGGGAGGCCTCAAATTTGGCCTGCTCCTCCGGGGCAAGGGCCGGCCGGAGCACCCGCTCCACCCCGTTCCTCCCCAGCACACAGGGCAGGCTGATAAACAGCCCGTCCTCCTCCACCGGGGCCGAAACCGGCAGCACCCGCTTTTCGTCCCGCAGCACCGCCTCGATGATCTCCGCCGCCGCCCAGCCGATGCCGAACTCGGTGGAGCCCTTGCCGCAGAGGATGTCCCAGCCCCCCTGCCGCCCGGCGTCCCCTATGGCCGCCAAGTCCAGCCCCTGCCACCCCGGCTCGCTTTCCATCAGCCGGGAGACGGGCACCCCCCCGGCGCTCACCTGGCTCCAGCAGCACACCTGGCTTTCCCCGTGCTCCCCGATGACCATCCCCTGGATGGAGCGCTGGGCGGTGCCGGTCCTCCGGGCCAGCACCCGCACCTGCCGGGCGGTATCCAGGGTGGTGCCGCTGCCGATGACCCGCCCCCGGGGGAGGCTCAGCCGTTCCGCCAGGTACCGGGCCACCAGGTCCACCGGGTTGGTGATCACCAGCAGGATGCCGGAAAAGCCGCTCCCCCCCAGGCCGGGGAGGATCTGGTCCATCACCTTTACCGATTCGGCCAGCTCCTCCAGCCGGTCCTCCTTGCAGATGGGCCCGCTGGCGCAGACCACCGCCAATCCGGCGCCGGCCAGGTCCCGGTAGTCCCCCGCCCACACCCTGGCGCCGCGCCGGGTAAAGGAGGCCATATCCTGGAGGTCATCCGCCTGGGCCCTGGCCTTTCCCTGGTCGGTATCGATATAGGCCAGCTCCCCGCAGAGCCCCCGGGCCAGCAGAGCCGAGCCCACATGGCTCCCCACGTGCCCCGCTCCGATGATCACAATCCTGTCGGTCATGGTGAAAAACCCCTTTTCTTTTCGGAATGCCTCCTATTATAGCAAATCCTCCCGCTGTCCGCAACGCCGCTATGGGATCGGGTCGGGCCGGTGTCGCCGTCCCTGCCCGGCAAATCGCCAAAAAACGGCGCTGTTGTCTGTGCATATTTTACAAAAACAATATTTTTTCGCCGGACCTATTGCAAAACCTGCCAAAAGATGTTATTTTATTTACAGACAACTGAAAACAGTAACAGAGTATCGCCCCTGTCTGCCGCCGGAGCCTCCCCCCGTTCCTCCCGGCCCGGAGAATAGGCCCCGATTTTTGAGTAAAGAGTAAAATGCCAAGTGACACGCTCCTGTGTCACCTTGGGTTTTGCTCTTTTTTTGTTTTCTGTTTGTCTGCGGAGCTTTTCGGACTGGCCAGTCAAAAGAAATCCCGCTTACCACGGGCTCCCTGCCGCTCCTGCGGTTTAGCGCCCGCCAACACTACAAGGAGGTTTTTCGCGTATGGATTACTTAGCGATTGCCAACAGCTGGCAGGTTTGGCTTTGCGCCTTTGCCTGCGTAGGGATTATCGTGGCTCAGTCGGTCTTTTTCACCAAGCTATGCTACAAAAACGCCCCCCTGGTGGGGCTTACCAAGGAGCAGTGCGGCAAAAGCTTCCGCTGCGGCATGATCACCGCCATCGGCCCCTCCCTCTCCTGCTTCATCGGGGCCATCAGCATGATCACCGTGGTGGGCGGGCCCCTGGCCTGGATGCGCCTTTCCATGATCGGCGCCGCCGCCACCGAGCTCACCGCCGCCGCCACCGGCGCCGCGGCCTACGGCGTAGAGATGGGCGGGGCAGGCTATGACATCACCGTAATGGCCAACACCTGGCTCACCATGGCCCTCAACGGCTGCGGCTGGCTTTTGGTGGTGCTGCTCCTCACCCCCCGGATGGAAAAGGTCCGCCAACGGGTAGGGGGCGGCGATGACGTCTGGCTGGGCCTCATCACCTGCGGCGCCTCCATCGGCCTCTTTGGCTACATGGCCTCCCAGTACTACATCCAGATTGTCAGCGTGCCCCCGGCGGCCTGGTCCTGCATTGCCGGCACCGCGACCATGCTGGCCTGCGTCAGGCTGGCCCCCAAGGCCCCCTGGCTCAAGGAGTACGGCCTGGGCATCGCCATTGTGGCGGGCATCCTTGTTGGTGCCCTGGTACGGTAGAAGGGAGGAACAGAGCATGGACGAAAAGAACATCACCCTGGACTACGAAAAATCCTTTACCAAGCCCTCCATCGTCATCGGCTCCATTACGGTGGCCCTTGCCATAGTGGCCAGCTTTCTGCCCAGCATCTACCTTTACCTGGCCCACGGCGTCTGGCCGGACACCAGCCACCTTCTCACCGCCTGGGGCAGCATTGCGGTAGCCTTCGGCGCCTTCTACATTGTGGAGCCGGTCTCCTACTTCCCGGTCTTCGGCCTCAGCGGCACCTACATAGGCATCCTCTCCGGCAACATCTCCCAAATCCGTCTGCCGGCGGCCTCCACCGCCCAGGACGTCATCGGGGTGGAGCCCACCTCCAAAAAGGGGGAGGTGGTGGGGATCCTGGCCATCTGCGGCTCGGTCGTCACCAACATCATCTTCCTGACCGTGGCGGTCCTGGCCGGCTCGGCCATCCTCAGCGTTCTTCCCGAGGCTGTCACCTCCGCCATGTCCAACTACATCCTCCCCTCCCTCTTCGGGGCCTGCTTCGCCTCCATGGCTGTCAAGAAGCTGCAAATCGCCCTCTACGCCCTGCCCATCGCCGTCGTTCTCCGCCTCATCAAGGCCCCCGGCTGGCTCTGCATTGTGGGCAGCATCTTCGGGACACTCATCATTACCTATCTGCTTTACAAGAAGAAGATTGTCAAATAAAAGGGTGTTTCGCCTGCTGTGGCAGGCGACCAGAGACGCTGTCTCTGGACTCTGCAAGCCTTTGAAAAGGCTTGACCGAAACTTTTGCGCCCTTCGGGGTGGTGGCGGCAGCTGTCTGCAAGGTGCGGAAGCATCATCTATCGCAGCCTAAAAAATGATTTTTTTGTTTTCCCTTCGCAGCAGCTTCCACACCGGCAGCAGCTTCTCCCGACAGGTTAAAAAAACAATTTTTTAGCCTTCCCATTGCAGTGCCTTCCGCACCAACAGCTGCCTACCGCACTAACGCCGCAGGCGCGCAAAGTTTGGGGCCGCCCTTTTCAAAGGGCGGTAGGTCCAGGGCGACGCCCTGGTCGCTCCCGTAGGAGCGAAACTCCTTCCCCCTCGGAGAGCGGAAGGGGCACACGGGGGAACTGGTTCCCCCGTGAGGCGCGGCGGGCCCGCAGGGCCCCCGGACCTTCCGCAGAAGGTCCCCGCGCCTCGGGGCCGCCCTTTTCAAAGGGCGGTAGGTCCAGGGCAACGCCCTGGTCGCTCCCGCAGGAGCGAAATTCTCCCAACCCAAGAAAAAATCCAAATAAAAAAGATTGAAAGGAATGACCTGTTATGTCTGATATGAAGGAGCGTCTCCGCAAGCGTGTTACCGAGCTTACCGATATTATCGGCGTCAGCGGCTACGAGTGGGATGTGGCAAAGTACATCTATCATCAGCTGAAGGACCATGTGGACAGCATCGAGCAGATGCCCAACGGTACTATCGTCGCCATCAAAAAGGGCGCCCACCCTGGCCCCCGGGTTATGGTGACAGCCCATATGGATGAGGTGGGGTATGAGGTCAAGTCCATCAGCCCCAAGGGCTTCCTCTTCTTTGATGCCATCGGCGGCGCCACCACCGCCTGCCTCCCCGGCCGCCGGGTGCTGGTCAAGGGGGATAAGGGCGTGGTGAAGGGGGTTGTGGGCGTCCGGGCCGGGCACTTGCTGACCCCGGAGCAGATGGCCAAGCCCCAGACGGTGGGCCAGAGCTATGTGGATATCTTTGTGGAGAGCCGGGAGGAGGCGGAGGCCCTGGGGATCCGCGCCGGGGCCCAGATCGTCCCCGAATCCCCCTGTACCCCGGTGGGGCCGGACGGCGACTATATGGTCACTCGCGCCGCCGACTGCCGCGCCCTCTGCGCCGTCATCATGGAGACGATGCTGGAGCTGAAGGCGGAGGAGATCCACGGGGAGGTCTGCGCCGTCTTCAACATCCTGGAGGAGACCACCATCAAGGCTATTGCCGCCCCGGTGGCCAGGTATAAGCCCCTTTACGGCCTCTTCCTGGATACCATCCCCTGCGGCGACGTGCCGGACTGCGACTTTGAGAAGGAGCTGCCGGTGGGCCTCAAGCGGGGGCCGGTGATTCTGCGCAGCCAGATGATGAGCGCCAGCTTCCTGCGGGCGGGGAGCCACCCCAAGCTGGTGGCGGCCCTCCAGGAGGCCGCAGCCAAAACCGGCGCCAAGCACCAGGAGTTTGCCTTTAACGGCGCCGGCTACATCACCGACGCGGTGGGCGGCGTCTACGGCGGCGAGGGGATGGCGGTCGTCACCATGGCCCTGCCCCGGCGCTTCTCCCACTCCCCGGTGGAGGTCTTCCACATGAACGACATCTGCGACACACAGAAGATTGTGGAGCGGTTCCTGAAAACCGAGGTGGACCTGACCATGGTCTGATTCCCCGGCATCCCCCGGCCCCTCCCCCGCCTTTGGGGAGGGCGGGGGAGGGTACAGACAGGACGCATCACCCGGCGGTCCTTTGTCTTAGAGCCTATTCAAGATCTCCTGGTGCGCCGAATTGGCGGGGATTTTTTTGCCCCGCAAGGCAAAAAACCGCCGGAATACTTGCTGTATTACAAGGTTTTTTAACGCAGCGGGACGAAAAA
>JAAWGY010000052.1 GCA_022795575.1 Angelakisella sp.
TCGTGCCAAAAACACAAGCCCTGCCGTTATTATAGTCGTCCTGGGGAGTTTCGCTCCTGCGGGAGCGACCAGGGCCTGCGCGGCCCTGGACCTGCGGCCCGGTGGCCCGGGCGGGCACATACCTATGGGACAGGCTCCCTCTTCTGCCATACGCCCCGCCCAATATGACAAATTTTTCCAGCCGACAAAGCTATCATGGTAAAGGTAACTTTTCAGCTTATGGGGAACGGAACAAAAATAGAACTGCCTCCCAATACCCGGAGGCCTCGAAAAACCAAAGGAGGATCATCCAATGAGCCGTTCCACCGAAATTACCGGTCTGAAAGGCAAGGACCGCCTCGCGGCAGCCGTGCGGGAAAAAAGCTACCCCCTCCAGTGCCTCTGTTGGGGAACGGTGGGCCTGGTGCTGGCAATGGCCCGGATCCTGGGCGAGCCTGCCCCCTTCGGCGTGGCCCTTGCCGCTGCCCTCCCCTTCCCCCTGGTCCTCCCCGGCGCCATGGGCGCCGCCGCCGGCTACCTCATCAAGGGAGGCATGGGCAAAAGCTTCGCCCTCATGGGCGCCCTCCTCCTTACCGCCAGCGCCCGCTGGGTGGCAGGCCCCCGTTGGGAAAAGCATCGGGGCTGGATGGGACCGCTGCTGGCCGGAGGGATGATCTTCCTGACCGGAGTCGCCCCCATGCTCTACGGCAGCCCCCTGTTTTATGATGTGGTGATGTGGGTGACACAGGTGGTGATGGGCGCCGCCTCCGCCTCGTTTTTGGAGCGGGGCGCCGCCGTGCTCCGCCGGGGCCGCCCCCCCGCCGACCGCCTGGATGCCACCGCCCTCACCGTGATGGGCGCCCTGCTGCTGATGGGCCTGGATTCCGCCGCGGCAGGCGGCGTCACCCTGGGCCGGGCAGCGGCGGTGACAGCCGTCCTCTCCGCCGCCCGGATGGGCGGGGAGGGCCTATCCTCGGGGGCAGGCCTGGTCTGCGGCCTGGCAGTGGGCTTCGCCACCGGGGACTTTCCCCTCGCCATCACCGTCTATGGCCTGGGAGGAATGCTGGCCGGTATCTTCTCCGCCTTTGGCCGCACCGGCAGCACCATGGCTTTTTTGTTTACCTATGGCGCCATCATCGCCATGACGGCAGGCAGCCTCACCGGCTTTGTGGAGGTGGCCCTGGGGGCGTTTCTGTTTTTGATGATCCCCCTGCCCTGGTTCCGGCTGGGGGCTGCAATGCTCCGCCCGGCTGCCGCTGACGAGGAGGCGGTGAAGCTGGTGGTGGAGGAGCGCCTCCGGGGAGCCGCAGGGGCCCTCCGGGATGTCTCCCAAACCACCCGGGACGTGGCCCGGCGGCTGGGGGAGCTGGGGGGCGGGGAGCTTTCCGCCGCCTACGACAGGGTGGCGGAAGAGCTGTGCGTCGGCTGCCTCTACCGGCTTGCCTGCTGGGAGGAGCAGTACGACGGCACCATCCGCACCCTGGCCCGGGGGATGGGCCAGCTGCGCCAGGGCAGGGCCATCACCGGGGAGCAGCTCCTGGACGGCCTCTCCCGCTGCCAGCGGCGGGAGGAGATCGCCCGGCTGCTGACGGTGGAATACCGGGCCTGGATCGGCCGGGAGGACAGCCGCCTGGCCTCTGCCCGCACCCGGTCGGTGGTGACAGACCAGTTCGACGGCCTGGCCCTGGCCCTGGAGGGGATCGGGGAGAGCATCGGGGAGGTGGGGGCCGGGGACCGGGTGCTTGCCGCCAAGGTGAAGGAGCTGTTCCTGGACGCCCGGATGGAACCCAAAAGCGCCGTCTGCTGGAAAAACCGCCAGGGCCGGACCATCATCAAGGTGACGGTGCCCCGGTACAAGATGACCCGGGCCGTCCCCGCCGAGCTGATGCGGGAGCTTGCGGCCATTACCGACCTGCGGTTTGAGTACCCGGTGCTCAGCGACGGGGGCCAGTGGGCCCGGTACACCTTCTACGAGCACGCCCCCTACGCCGCCGAGTACGGGGCCTGCCAGATCATCAGCGGCGGCAACAAGCTCTGCGGGGACAGCTACCGCTTCCTTACCCTGGAGGGGGGCGCGGCCCACATGGTCCTCTCGGACGGCATGGGCAGCGGCGGCGGTGCGGCGGTGGATTCCACCATGGCGGCGGCGCTGATCACCCGGCTGCTGGAGGCCGGCCTCAGCTACCAAAGCGCCCTGCACCTGGTAAACTCCGCCCTTTCGGTAAAGGGCGGGGAGGAGAGCCTGGCCACGGTGGACGGCGTCCGGATCGACCTGTACACCGGCCGGATGGAGCTTTACAAGGCAGGGGCGGCCCCCACCGTGGCGGTGCGGGAGGGCCGGGCGGTGGAGATCGATTCCACCTCCCTGCCGGCGGGGATCCTAAGCGGGGTGAGCTTTGAGCGCAGCGACCTGACACTGGGGCTGGGGGATATGGTGATCCTGCTGTCGGACGGGGCCACCACCCAGGGCAGCGGTTGGATTGCCAAAATGGCGGTGGAGGAAAAGCCCCGGGACCTCAACGACTTCTGCCGCAAAATCGCCGCCACGGCGCGGCTGCGCCGGGACGACGGCCGGGAGGACGACATCACCGTGCTCTGCTGCCGCCTGGTGAACAACGGCGCCTGAGAGCCTGGACAGGCTCTCAGCTTCGCCCCCACAGGCTACCGGGCGGAGGAGGCAAGGCTGCGGATATCCGCCAACAGCTCCCGTTCCGCGGCAGTAAGGGCGTGCTGCCGCAGGTGGATAAAGACCAGCTCGTAGGAGGCCTGGAGGTCCCGGATGGGGAGGTAGCGCACGTCGCTGTTGCCCCGCCGCAGGTTGGTCAGGTCCAGGCCCACGTAGTAGGCGTCGGTGCCGGTAAGCAGGGCGTACATGGTGGATTTATCGTTGATGACGATGCGCCGCGCCGCGCTCCCGGGATCGTAGCCCCGGATGTGGGAGCCGTAAAGGGTGGTTTCAAACTCGTCTTGGACCATGGCCATCCTGGGGTAGGGGGCCAGCTCCGATAGGGACACCTCCGCCCGGCCCGCCAGGGGGTGCCCTGTCCCCACCTGGAGGTAGACCGGGTGCTTGGACACCGGCACCCAGGCCAGATCCCGGCGCCGGCACTTTTGCAGCACCGCCTCCCGCTGGCTCTCCTCCACTAAGATAAGCCCCACCGAATAGAGGCCGTCGTAGACGTAGTCGATGACCTTGCCCACCCGCTCCTCGCAGACGCAGAGGTTGAGGTACTGCCGGTCCTGGTAGCGGCGGTAAAGCTGGATGAGGAGCAGCTCCACAATGACGCAGCGGATGGCGGCAAAGGAGAGCTGCACCACCGGCAGCTGCTGGTTGGTGTAATACTGCTCCCGCAGCGCGATGTACTGGTCGTTCAGGCGCTGGGCGCGGCGCAAAAATTCCTGGCCCTGGTGGGTGGGCAGCACGCCGTTGGGGGTACGGATAAAGAGCTGGAACCCCAGCTCCTCCTCCAGCTCCTTGATGGACCGGCTAAGGGCGGATTGGGAGATAAAAAGGCAGGAGGCCGCCTTGTTGATGGAGCCGTAACGGGCCACCTCCGCCGCGTAATAGATGTGGTGGATGTTCAACCTCGGCCCTCCCTCCTCTCCTTGGCGCAAATGGCCGGCGATATCCAGATTATATCATAGTGGAATTGCTTCTGTCAATCGGCGGGGGAGAGGCCCCGGGCCGGTGCCCAGGGGGCAAAGCGAAATACAGCGGCAGGGCCGGTGCACCTTTGGCACAGGCCCTGCCGTGATGTTATCGGTATCTGGTGGTCAGTACGGCTTATCCGGCAGCACCACCGCGCAGATGATGTAGGCCCACAGCCCCAGGGAGCACCCCGCCAACGCGGCGATGAGCCAAACCAAACGAACGACGGTGACATCCACGCTCAGGTACTCCGCCACCCCCAGGCAGACGCCGCAGAGCTTGCGCCCCTGGCGGACCCGGTACAGCTTCCTTGGTTCCATCGTAATCACTCCTTTTCGTTATTGGGCTAAGCTACCACCGCCCGGACACCACGCCGGTGGAAAAGGGCATCAGCGAAAGCTTAGCCAGCTTAAAGCACTGCATCCCAAAGGGGATGCCGATAATGGTGACGCAAAAGACACACCCGGTGGCGGCGGCCTGGATGGCCAGGGGCAGGCCGCTTACCGCCAGCCACAGGAGGTTGAGGAAAAAGGACCCCAGCCCCCCGCCGTAGACCACCTCCTTGCCAAAGGGGAAGAAGGCAAGGCCCGCCAGCTTAAAGCACTGCATCCCAATGGGGATGCCGATGATGGTGACACACCACAGCAGCCCTGCCAGCACCCACCCCAGGCCCAGCCACAGCCCCCCGAAGAGGAACCAGATGAGATTTCCCAAGCACGACATCGCAAAACCTCCTTACCGGGTAAACTGGACGTCCACCGTCCCCATGCCGCTGTTTATGGTGAAGAAATTGTCCACCGCCCCGGAGCTGACCGTCATGCTGCCCCCCAGGCCGCCGCATTCATGTCTGCCAAAGGTGATGGTGCCCATGCCGGCGGTGGCGGTGCAGCCGTAGTCGTCCTCGGCGCCGTTCAGCAGCAGCGAGGCGGAGCCCATTCCGCAGTCGATGTCACAGTCCCCGGTGAGGGCGCCGTCCAGCGTCAGGCTGCCCATCCCAACCTGGATGCTGCAATCCCGGGAGAAGAAGTCCCCCATCACCACCGAGGCCATCCCCACATCGATGGAGGACTCCATGGCGCTAAGGCCGTCGGTGGTAAGGTTGCCCATCCCCATGCTGATCTCCAGCTCTTGGGCTGTCCAGCCCTTGGGGACGGTGATATCCACCAGGGGGGCGTGGTCCTCCCAATTCCGGGGGAGGCTCATGTGGGGACCAAAGCTATCCGTGTCGCAGCGGATCCGCCAAGTGTTCCCCTTTAGCTCGGTGACGAAGCGCTTGGCGTTTACATCCTTGGCCCGGATGTGGAACCCGTCCCCCTCCCGGATGGTGACGTTCATGGTTTGCAGCTCAAAATCCAGGCTCTGGACCTCCCCCACGGGGTAGTTGGCCTCCACCGTGTCCCGGCCCCAAATGGGGGAGCCCCGGCTGACAAACCGGAAGGCGGGGAGATCGGTGGGGGAAAGGTAGAGGTCGGCGGGGCGGGCCCCGGTCATCACCCCGATGACCCCCAGCAGCAGCCCCAGGCCGATGCAGATTGCGGCGGCGCCGCAGAGGACGCGGTAAACGATGCTCATTGGTTGTTACCTCCTTTTTTGTGGAAGGGCTTGCGGCAAAGCTCCACAAGCCAGCGGAAAACAACGGGGATGACATGGCAGGCAATCCAGAGGAGGGCGGCCAGCGCCAGCAGCCCCACCCCGGCGGCAAGGAGCCCGCCGCCCAGGGCCAGGATCCGCTGGCCGATGGTGATGAGGGGGGCGGTGACTGCGGCCCATACGGTGAGGATCCCGGTGCCCAGCAGCGCCGCCACCACAGCCACAGCGGCCACTACGACCCCAATGACGGCGGCGCCAATGCCGATGACGACACCCATCAGCGCCACCAGCAGGGCCAGCCAGATGGGGGAGGTCAGGAGGATTAGCACCACCACCAGGGCGGTGCCGCAGCCGCTGTTGCTTGTGGCCGGGGGCGGGCTGCCG
This sequence comes from Angelakisella sp., assembly GCA_022795575.1. Taxonomy (GTDB): domain Bacteria; phylum Bacillota; class Clostridia; order Oscillospirales; family Ruminococcaceae; genus Angelakisella. The sequence continues at coordinate 5,603 of JAAWGY010000052.1, forward strand.
GGGGTTTGGTAGTAGGAGCTGGGGTTGGTGGTGTAGGTCTGGCGCCCCTGGCCGGGCTGGTACTGGGGGCCAGGGCGGTACTGGTACTGGCTGTCCGGCTGGTAGCCGGGGTTGCGCTGGGCAAAGTCCTCCTTGATGGTCCGGGCCACCTCCTCGGGGCTGCCCAGGTCCCGGATCACCGCGTCGGCGTTCTCCTCCCCGGCGTCGGCAAAGTATTCGTCGTAAAACTTCAGGGCGCAGACCCGCTCCTCCGGGGGGAGGGAGACAAGCTGCTGGGCCAGGCGGTACATGAATTCCTGTTTTGTCATTGGTCAGATCCTCCATCTGGGGCGGACGGGGCGTAAAAGACCCGGTCCAGCTTGGATTTGTAATCCTCCCACCCGGTCAGGGACTCGGCCAGGAGTGCGCGGCCTTTTGGGGTGATGCGGTAGTAGCGCCGGTTGCGCCCCGCAAAGGCCTGGTCATAGACATCAAGGCAGCCATCCTTTTGGAGCCGCCGCAGGACGGGGTAGAGGGTAGATTCCGAAACCTCCATTACAGAGCGGATATCCTGGGTGATCTTATACCCATAGGTGCCGTCCCGGGCCACGACTGAAAGGACGATGGCGTCCATCAGTGCTGCGCTGGGGGTGATTGTCATAATGCCGCTCCTTTCACAATATTGTTGCTGTGCTAATATTATATGCGATATAATATTATATGTCAATAGGGTATTCCCAAAAATCGCGGTTTTTCCCGGCCACAACAAAAAGGCACCGGCCAAGCCCCCGAATATGGGCTTGGCCGATGCCAAAGGTGCAGCCGCGGTGGCCGCCGGTTAGTTGTAGGCGTAGCTGCCGTCCCGCTTGAGATGGAAGCGCCGTGTCTGGTCCTGGAGAAGATGCACCTGCTCGAAGAGCTCGGCGCTTACCGCCGCCGATTCCTCGCTGCTGGCCGAGTTGGTCTGCACCACCGAGGAGATCTGGCCAATGCCCTCCGTTACCTGGGCGATGGACGCCGCCTCGGCCTGGACCGCCTCTGCAATGGCCCCGATGGCGTTGTTGGACTCCATCACCAGCTCCATGGTCCGCTTGAGGGTATGGGAGACCTCCCCCACAATCCGGCTGCCCCGCTCGGTAGCCTGGACCGAGTTTTCGATCAGCTCCTTGGTGGCCTTGGCCGCCTGGTCGGACTGGGTGGCCAGGCTGCGCACCTCGTCGGATACCACCGCAAAGCCCTTGCCCGCGGAGCCCGCCCGGGCCGCCTCTACCGCCGCGTTCAGGGCCAGGATGTTGGTCTGGAAGGCGATGTTCTCGATGGTGGCGATGATCCGCCCGATCTGCTGGGAGGCCTCGGTGATGTCCTTCATAGCGGCCACCATCTCGTCCATCTGGTGGCTGCTGATGGTCACCTGCTCCCCGGTAAGCCGCGCCCCCTCCTGGGCGGTGGAGGCGGTGCGGACGTTGTTGGCCGCGCTCTTGGAGAGGTTATCCAGGGTGCTGTACAGCCCCTCGATCTCGCTGGCCTGCTCGGTGGCCCCCTGGGCCAGGGACTGGCTGCTGCTGGAGAGCTGCTCCGCGTTGCCGCTTACCCGCTGCTCCGCCTGCTGGATGTGCCCGAAGGCCCGGGAGATGTTGCTGGTAAAGCTGTCGATGGATTCCTCGATGGAGCGGAAATCCCCGATAAAGGGGGCGGAGGTGTGCACGTCGAAGTTGCCGTCCGAGAGCTGCTCCATCATCCGGTTGATGTCCTCCACATACCCCTGGATGTGCTTCATCGAGCCCTCCAGCGTCCGGGAGAGATCCCCCAGCTCGTCGTTGGCGTCGTAGTGCAGATTCAGGCTCAGGTGGCCGTCCTGGAGGGGGCGGCTGCCGGCGGTGATGAAGAGGATGGGCTTAAGCACCTTGTTGATGACATACAGCACCAGGCTGATAAGGCTGATAAGGCAGAGGGCCAGCCCCACAATGGAGGTGACGTGCATAAAGGTAATGGTGTTGCGCATCTGTGCGGCGGTCTGCTCGTTGAGGGCGGTTCCCTCCGCCACCACCTGGTCCAGCAGCCCCACCAGGGTGGTGAGGTTCTTCTGGATGGTGTTCTGGTAATACTGCTGGGCCTCGGCGGCGCTTGTGGCCTTCATCGAGAGGGCGGTGGAGGCCGACTGGTGCAGCTCCTTGTGGAGGGGCTCCATCTGCTGGCGCAGGCTCAGCACCACCTCGTTATCGGTGCCCGCCTCCCCGTAGAGCCACTGCCCCAAAACACAGGTGGTGGGGTCCATGCTGCCGGTAAACTCGGTATTGGCGTACAGGGCGTTGCTGAGGTTGGCGGACCAGCGGTAGTGGGCAACCTCCGCCGTTTGGGCCCGGTTCAGCAGGGCGGTGGTTTCGGCGTTGGTTTTCTGGTCCGCCTCGATGCTGAGGATGTTTACCGTCATCACAAAGCTGAACAGCAGCACCGCCAGCAGCGCAACCGCTACCCGGATGCCGACCATTGTTTTGATGCTCTTTCGCATAATGAACATTTCCTTTCCCTAACTGTAAATTTTAGGAGCTGTATTCATCGCCGGAGGATGCAGGCAGGGCAGGGGGACCAACGGCATAAGCGCCGCCTGCGGCGGTTGGCCGTTGGACGGACCTGCGGGCGCGGTAACGCGGCAGGGGGGAAGGCCCTGGCCTGGCTGCATCAAATGGTTGTGAATACAAGCTCTTCGTATGGTGATGGGCGGGGAGCGCCCTTTCCCAACAAAAATATTTTATGCTGCCAGTCCCTATTCCTCTACCCCGGGCAGGGACATCTGGTCCTCCTCCGGCGGGGGAGCCTCCTCCCCGCCGATGACATCGGGGAGCTCCTCCAGGCTGCCCAGGCTAAAGCACCGCAGAAAGGCCGGGGTGGTGCGGTAGGCGATGGGCCGGCCCGGCAGGTCCATCCGCCCGGCCTCCTCCACCAGCCCCTTTTCCACCAGGGAAACCACCACCGAGGAGCTGTCCACCCCCCGCACCTGCTCCACAAAGCCCCGGGTGACAGGCTGGTTGTAGGCGATGATGGCCAGCACCTCCAGGGCGGCGGGGGTAAGGGGGGTGTTCCGCCGCAGCTCCAGGGCCCGGCGGATCTCCCCGGCATAAACCGGGCTGGTGCAGAGCTGGTAGGCACTGCCCAGCTGCCGCAGCTCCAGAGGCAGCGCCCCGTCGGTAAGCCAGGCCGAGATGCCGGCGGTCTGGAGGGCCACCTCCTCGGCGGTGATGCCGATAGCCTCCCCCAGCCGGGCTCCCTCCAAGGGTTCCCCGGCGGCAAAGAGGATGGCCAGTAGCTTGTTCTGCGTTTCACTCAGCTGCATGGGCGGCCCTCCCTTTTTTGCTCTGCCGGCCCAGGAAGAGGATGGTGGTATCCTGGTCGGCAAGGCGGATGCGTCCCGCCCGCAGCAGCTCCAGCACCGCCATAAAGGTGGCCACCGCTTCGCTGCGGGAGCGGGACTGGAGGAACAGCCCGGGGAGGTCCATGGAGGCTTTTTTGTACAGCCCCCGCAGGATGTGCAGGATCCGGGAGCTGACGCTTACCACCGGCGCCGCCACCAGGGGGCTGAAGACCTCCGACTGGGGGGGGAGGCGGCGCTTCCCCCGGCCCAACGCCTCCCAGTAGCTCCGGGCCAGCAGCGCCACCGGGTGGGTCAGCCGGTAGGTGCTGTCAAAGGGGATGGGCTCCGGCTCCCGGACAAAGGTACCAAACCCCGTCCCGGCCCGCTCCCCCAAAAGGGCGGCGGCGGCCTTGCAGGCCTGGTACTCCAGCAGCTGGCCCACCAGCTCCGCCTTGGCCTTCTCCTGCTCCTCCTCCCGGCGGGGCAGCAGGCTTACCGTCTTGATGTAGACCAGCCGGGAGGCCATCTCCAAAAACTCGCTGGCCACCTCCAGGTCCTGCTCCTGCCGCCGGCGTATGTAGTCCATGTACTGCTCCAGCAGGCTGCTGATTTCGATATCCCAAATGTTCAGCTTGTGCTTGGAGATGAGGGCCAGGATCAGGTCCAGGGGCCCCTCGTACTCGTCCGTTACCCGGAAGGAAAGCTGTTGTGGTTCTTCCATAGGACCTCCTTTCTATCTGCTACAGGAAAAATGTCAGCCGGTCCAGCAGCAGCAGGATGGCGTCGGCAATGCCCCCGATGGGCAGGTTCAGGATGCCGGTAAAGAGGGCAAGCATCATCACCCCCATAACCACCCGCTCGTACCGCATAATGGTGTAATAGAGGCGGTCCGGCAGAATGGCGGTCAGGAGGCGGGAGCCGTCCAGGGGCGGGATGGGGATGAGGTTAAAGACCGCCAGGTAAACGGTATTCCGGATGATGATGGCGAAGAGGAAGGGGAGGGCGGGGAGCTGGTAGAGCAGGGGGCCCAAGAGCTTATAGACCGCCAGCAGCACCCAGGCCAGCAGGATATTGGCGACGGGGCCGGCCAGGGCGGTAATGGCCATGCCGGCTTTGGGGTTGCGGAAGCCCCGGGTATCGATAGGCACCGGCCGGGCCCATCCCAGGCCGGTGAGGAGCAGCATGGTGGAGCCGAAGGGATCCAGGTGGACAAAGGGGTTGAGGGTATTCCGGCCCAGGTCCCGGGCGGTGTTGTCCCCCATCCAGCAGGCCACCACGCCGTGGGCGCACTCGTGCACCGGGATTACCGCTACCAAGATCAGGGCGCGGACCAGGAGCTCCAGGAGGTAGGTATTGCTCACGGCGTCTTTTCCTCCTTACAGGTATGTATAAATTCTCACGTTAATTATAGTAGCTGCGGGAGGAAAAAACAAGTGGGAATCCTTGCTTCTGAGCAAAAAAGCGGGAGAAAATCCTGGAAGCGGCAAAGTATTTGAAAAAAAGGCTTGCTTTTCGGCTTTGGATTTGTTAGAATACTACTGTTACTTTACCGGCAGGCGAAGGCTTGCCGGCCCCCAAAAGGAGGTGCAGACTCATGGCAAAGTGCGACATCTGCGGAAAAGGCGTGACTTTCGGCATCAAGGTTTCCCATTCCCACAGGAGGTCCAACCGGACGTGGAAGCCCAACGTAAGGCGCGTGAAAGCGATCGTTGACGGTTCCCCTCGCCACATTTACGCCTGCACCCGGTGCTTGCGTTCCGGCAAGGTCCAGCGTGCGCTGTAAGCCCGTGTGCGAAGATGAATGAGCGCCCGAGTCCCGGCCCCACAAGGCCGGTGCCCGGGCGCTTGGCCTGTCCCACAGGTTGTGCCCGCCCGGGCCACCGGGCCGCAGGTCCAGGGCCGCGCAGGCCCTGGTCGCCCGCCGCAGCGGGCGAAACTCCCCAGGA
>JAAWGY010000053.1 GCA_022795575.1 Angelakisella sp.
TGGGGAGTTTCGCTCCTGCGGGAGCGACCAGGGCCTGCGCGGCCCTGGACCTGCGGCCCGGTGGCCCGGGCGGGCACAACCTGTGGGACAGGCTGCTTCCTTCCCCGGCGGCGGCAGGCGCATTTTAGGCCCGCCAGCCCAAAAGCCTGCCTGTACCGCTCACCCAAGCTCCGCAATGCAAAACTTAATAGCAATCCCCTCCCGCTGGAACATCTCCTCATGCTCAGTGGGCACGTTCTCCGCAAACCCAGCCGCCGCCAAGTCCCAGCTCCGGTAAACCACCCGGTATCCCGCCGCCGGCAGGTACTCCTTCAGGGTATCCCGAAAGAGCCCCTCGTCGTCGGTTTTGAACCACAGCTCCGCCCCCGGGGCCATCCAGCGGCGGTAGCTGAGAAGCTGCCGGGTGTGGGTAAGCCGGTGCTTGTGGTCCCCCCGCTTGGACCAGGGGTTGCAGAAATTGATGTAGATCCGCTGTACCCGGTCCTCCTCCCCAAAAATCAGATGCAGCCGCTCAATGTCCTGAGCGGTTAAAACCACGTTTTCAATACAGTCAACGGACCTTCCGCCCCCCAGCAGAGCCGCCTCCACCTTCCGCTTGGCCAGGGCCAGCACCTCGCTTTTGAGGTCGATGGCCAAATAGTTCCGCTCCGGGTGAGCCGCAGCAAGAGCAGCCACAAAGCCCCCCTTGCCGCAGCCCAGCTCCAGGTGGAGGGGCTGGCGCCGGGCAAAGAGCTCCCCCCACCGGTTCCGCTGCTCCTCCGGCCGGTCAATAAAAAACGGGCAGGCCGCCAGCTCGGGCCGGGCCCAGGGCTTTCTTCGCAACCGCATAGCTCGGATGACCTCCTAAAAGCCTATTCAAAATATCTCTGTATACCTCCCCCCCGCCCGCTTCGGCCCGCCAGGGGGCCAAAAACGCCGCCTGAGCGGATGCCCAGGTGGCGTTTTTGGCAGGAGCCTGTTGCCCCGGCCCCCAGGCAGACGTCCAGACTGGGGCGGCGCGTCAGGTAAAGAGGGGGGATACCGGCTTGTCGGCGTAGATGCGGGCGATGGCCTCGGCAAAGACGGTGGCCACCGGCAGCATGGTGATCCGGGCGTCCTTGGCCCCCGGTTTTTCCGGAATGGTGTCCAGCAGCACCATCTCCTTGATGCAGCTGTTCTTGATCCGCTCCAGGGCGGGATCGGAAAGCACCCCGTGGGTGGCGCAGGCGTAAACCTCGGTGGCCCCGAATTCCATCAGCGCCTGGGCGGCGTTGACGATGCTGCCCGCCGTATCCACCATGTCATCCACCAAAAAGGCCCGCTTTCCCTTTACCTCGCCGATGATGTTCATCACCTCGCAGACGTTGGCCCGGGGGCGGCGCTTGTCCACAATGGCCAGGGGCGCCCCCAGCAGGTCCGCAAACTTGCGGGCCCGGGTGACGCTGCCCAGGTCCGGGGATACCACCACCAGCTCCTCGTGGTTCATCCTCTTGGCCTTTTCCAGGAAGTAGGGCACCAGGATGGGCACCCCCAGCAGGTGGTCCACCGGGATGTTGAAGAAGCCCTGGATCTGGGCGGCGTGGAGGTCCATGGTCAGCACCCGGTCGGCACCGGCGGTGCTGATCAGGTCGGCGCAGAGCTTGGCGGAGATGGGGTCCCGGGCCTTGGCCTTGCGGTCCTGCCGGGCGTAGCCGTAGTAGGGGATCACCGCGGTGATCCGCCCCGCCGAGGCCCGCTTGAAGGCGTCGATCATAATCAGCAGCTCCATCAGGTTGTTGTTCACCGGGCCGCAGGTGGACTGCACCACAAATACGTCGGAGCCCCGCACCGTTTCCTCAATGGAAACCGAGATCTCCCCGTCCGCAAAGCTGGTGACGGTGCTTTTGCCCAAGGGCAGCCCCAGCACCTGGGCGATTTCCTTTGCCACCTTGGGGTTGGCGTTGGCGGTGAAGATCTTGATGTCCTTGCCGTGAATGTTCATACTTTCGTCCTCTCTTTTTTCCGCCGGCTCTGCCGGGGGATTTGCCGATCCTGTCCTTTCCCCAAAGGGAACCGCTACCGCCGGGGATGCTTTTGGTGCTCCTTGGCCCGCTCCGGCAGCACCGTCTGGCGGCTGCGGCCGATGCAGAGGGCATCCGGGGGCACGTCCTCGGTAACGGTGGTGCCGGCGGCGGTGTAGGCGCCATCCCCCAGGGATACCGGGGCCACCAGGTTGGTGTTGCAGCCCAGGAAGCAGTCGTCCCCAATGGTGGTGCGGTGCTTCTGCACCCCGTCGTAGTTGGCGATGCACACCCCGCAGCCAAAGTTGACCCGGGCCCCCACGTCGGCGTCCCCGATGTAGGTAAGGTGGGCCGATTTGGTCCCGGGGCCCACCGAGGCGTTTTTCACCTCCACAAAGTTGCCGATGCGCACCCCCGCCCCCAGCCGGCTCCCCGGGCGCACCCGGGTAAAGGGACCGATCTGCACGTCCTCCTCCAGCACCGAGCCGAGGATGTAGGTGGCGTTTACCACGCACCCGTCCCCGACGGTGGAATCCTCCACCCAGGAGTTGGGCCCGATGACGGCGTTTTTGCCGATGACCGACGCCCCCCGGATGACGGTGCCGGGAAGGATTTGGGTACCGGGGCCGATGGTGGCCCGGGGGTCGATGATGATTCCGTCGGGGATGGGGATATCCACCCCCTCGTCATAGCAGAGCGCCAGCACCATGTCCCGGGCAATCTGGCTCAGCAGGGCAAGACTGCGCCGGCTGCTCCCCTGTAGCCCCACCCGGTGGTCCGGGGCAAACCATGTCTCGGTCCGGGGCCCCGGGCCCATGGGGGGCAGCTGGCCGGGGCGGGCCTCCTGCCCCTCCGGCTCCTCCATGGCGGCCAGAAGCTGCTCCCCCCGGTACCAGAGGGCCACCGGCTCGGTCTGGTGCTCGTTGCCCCAAGCATCCCTGCCGGCGGTGGCGATGGCGGTGGCGTCGTTCTCATGGCTCTGGTGGACCGCCAGCGACTCCACCAGCACATCGGGGAACAAAAAAGGGGCGGTGCCGCTGACCACCAGCACGTCGGCGTCCCGACGCTCCGCCACAAAGGCCCTGGCGCAAAGCACGCCGCCATGCCGCCCGCCTCCGCTAACGATGAGAGCGCCCTCCGGCAGCTCCCGCTGTACGTCCTCCGGCTTATCGCCCGCAGCTACACAAATATCCTCGATCCCCGCCCGGATGCAGTTGTCATACACCCAGCGGACCATCGGCCGAAACAGCAGCTGACACAACGCGTCGGTCTGTCCCGGTTCTGTTTGCTGGTTCTTTCCTGTCGCCAGTATAACCGCGCATTTTCGCCCCATTGGCAAGACCTCCTCTCAACAGCTCCCGGCCCTGTGGTTTGCGGTACGGAGGGGACCGGAGCCTCCGCTGCAATCTGTATTTTTTCGTTGTTACTATTATGACAAGATTTTTGCCGTTTGGCAAGTGGCAAACGCCCTTTTCCCAAGATTTCGGAACACTGGGGGCGGTCGTTGGGCGCCTGTCTGTCTCAGGGGGGACACTTTTCTGACGTTCTTTTTGCAGTCGCTTCCCATCCGCCCCATTTCGGCGCACGGGGAACCCTCATAGGCCCTTGACCTACAGACTATGAAAAACCGGCCCGGCGTGGTACAATAGGATCATCCCAATATCGTCATATTGTTCCAAAAATTTTTTCTTCCCCCGGAAATAAATCACCCCTCCCCAGCGTTATCTTGGATGTGAGCCAAAGAGGCCCCGCCTCTCCCGCCCCTGTCCTACAGAATGGAGGTCCTGATCCATGACAAAAAACCGCCGCGCAGCCCTTTTCCTGTGCCTATCCCTTCTTGCTGCCCTCCTGGCCCTTTGGGCCTCCGGATGCGGCAGACCCAAGCAGCCCCTCACCATTACCGCCGCCTTCCCCGCTGCCGGCGCCACCGGTGTCCCCAGCGATTCCGCGGTGGAGCTCACCTTCTCCGCCCCGCCGGAAAAGCTGGACGACTACTTCACCGTGGAGCCCCCGGTGGAGGGCCGCTTCCAGTACATGGACAACGTGGTGGCCTTCCTCCCCGGCCTTAGCGAGGCCGAAAACTCCCGCTGGGAGGAGGGCACCACCTACACCGTCACCGTCAAGGCCGGCCTCCCCGGCAAGGAGAGCACCCCCCTTGCCCAGGACTTCACCCTCTCCTTTACCGCCGGGGACGGCAGCATCCAGGGCTACCCCGTCAGCACCCCCCACGAGACCTTCCTGCCCGGGGACTACCCCGTCATCGACATCGACTCCCGCTACAAGTCCTCCTATCAGTGGCACTTCTCCCCGGAGGAGGTCTTCTCGGTGGTGGTGCACCAGCTGGAGGACGGCCAGCGGTACCTCCGGGAGCTTTACCGCTCCAGCGCCATCCACAGCGAGGTGCGGGTGGATACCACCGGCCTGCCGGAGGTGCTCACCTTTACCCAAACCGCCGAGGAGGCCCGGCTTTCCGCCGATGACAGCCAGCGAGCGGACATCGTCTTCCCGGAGTCCCTCCCCGCCGGCTGGTACGTGGCCACCCTCACCTCCAGCAAGGAGAATGTCCCCCCGGTGCAGAAGCTCCTCCAGATCCAGGAAAGCGCCGTCTACGCTCAGATCCACAACGGCCAGAGCCTCTTCTGGTTCAACAGCACCGCCGACGGCAAGCCGGTCCCCGGGGCCAAGCTTTCGGTGTTCCGGGATCCCTTTGCCTCCACCCAGCCGGAGCTTTCCGCCCAGGGCGGGGAGGACGGCATCGTCACCCTGGACCTCTCCTCCATCGATATCCAGGAGGACCAGTGGCCCAGCGTCAACGACTACACCCCCTACATCTTCTACTCCCTAACCGCCCCGGACGGAACCACCTACTACGACGCCTTTTCCCCCTGGAGCTTTCAGGACAGCCACACCTACGACCAGGATTACTACGGCTTTTTGTACACCGACCGCACCATCTACCGCCAGGACGATACCATCCGCTTTTGGGGCACCGCCAAGCCCCGGAAGAACGCCCCGCTGCCCGGCGCCGTTTCGGTGGAGCTCCACCGGGACTACGACGGCGGCCCGGTGCAGACGGTGGAGGCAGCGGTAAGCCCCGACGGGGTCTTTACCGGCGAGCTCTCCTACCAGAACTACGCCAGCGGCTGGATGGAGCTGAGGGTATATCCCGCAGGGGAACGGGACGAGCAATACTCGGGCTGGAGCTACCTTGCCTCGGTGTACCTGGATATCGCCCGGTACAAAAAGCCCCTTTACACCGCCGGCATCACCACCGATAAGCTCTACTACCGCCCCAGGGAGATCATCCAGGCCGAAACCACCGTCACCCTCTTTGACCGCACCCCCGCCGCCGGGATGGAGATGAACATCTCCGGCGGGGACTACGGCGAGCCCAAGGCCTACACCACCGGGGAGGACGGGGTGATCCGCACCCAGCACCAGGCTGTGGCCAACCATTACAACAACTGGGGCTGGTATCCGAATTCCTACACGCTCCGGGCCGAAAACAACGACGCCAGCGACGTCAACCTTTCGGTTTACGACGAGGTATACGTCTTCCCCACCACCGTTATGGTGGAGGCCGAGGAGCAGCGCGACGGCGGCAAAAGCGACCTGGTCATCACCGCCAACCAAATCGCCTTTGACCGCATCCCCGGGGGACGGCAGATCATCCAGGACTACGAAAGCCTCCGGGGGCCGGGGGCCCAGGTGGGGGTGACGGTGGAGCTGCACAAGGTCACACACACCAAGGTGGAGCTTGCCCCTGTCTACGACCGGTACACCAAAAAGTCGGTGCCCCGGGCCGTCTGGCAGCGCAGCGAGGAGATTGTCCGCACCATCCAGCAGCAGACCGGCCCCGACGGCGTGCTGCGCATCCCCGACATCCTCCCCCCGGAGGAGCCCAACAGCCGGTACTACGTGGATATCTCGGTAACGGACGGGGGCTACCAGCAGACCAGCCTGGGGCTGGGCAGCAGCTGGGACTGGAACCAGGAGGAGGCCGCCGGCCACTTCCACACCTTTAACGTCGTCACCTCCCAAACCGATCACGAGTTTGGGGGCAAGGGCTGGTTCGACTACCGCTACACCTACTTCCGCTTTGGGGAGGAGGCCCGGTACCGGGTGATGGACCGGGGCGCCCCTGTCACCGAGGGCACCGTCATGGTGAACCTCCTACAGGACACCATCCTGCAAAGCGGGATCGGGGGCACCTCCGGCACCGTCCTCTGCGACGAGGAGAAGCTCCCGGACTTTACCCTCTGCGGGGCCTACTTTGACGGCCGGCGCATCTACCCCATCAATTCCATCAGATTTATGGTGGTGCCGGAGAGCCGGGCCCTCACCCTCCAGATCCTGCCGGAGCAGGAGGACTACCGCCCCGGGGACACCGCCCAAGTGACGCTGCGGGCCCTGGACGAAAACGGCCGGCCCGCCCCGGGTGTCAACGTCTGCCTGGGGGTGGTGGATGAATCCATCTTTGCCCTGCGGGAGCAGTACATCAACCTGAGTTACGATTTCTACGGCTCGGTCTTTTTCGCCTATCCCCAGGTCTTTACCTCCTACATCCAGCACGGGGTGGAGCTGTACTACAACGGCGACGGCGGCAAGGGGGGCGGCGGAGGCGGGGGGGATACCCTTTCCATACGGGAAAACTTTAAGGATACCGCCGCCTTTGTCTCCGGCAAAACCGGGGCGGACGGCACCCTTACCGCCACCGTAAGCCTGCCGGATAACCTGACCCAGTGGCGCCTTACCGCCGTGGCCATGGATAGCCGGGCGTGGTGGGGCTACTCCAAGAGCCAGCTTTACACCACCCTGCCCTTCCGCATCGATCCCATCCTCTCCTCCACCTTCCTCACCGGGGATACCATCGCCTGCACCGTCCGGGGCTTCGGCACCGGCATCACCACCCAGGACGAGGTGCTGTACACCGCCACCATCGAGGGGTACGGGGAGGAGCTGGAGGCCACCGCCGAGGCCCCCGCCGGGGAGCTGGTCCCCCTCAGCTTCCAGAAGCTCCCCGCCGGGGATTACACCATGACCGTCACCGCCCTCTGCGGCGATTACAGCGACGGGGTGCGGGTGCCCTTTACCGTCCGGGAAAGCGCCCTTGTCTTCCCCATCCACCGGGAGACCGACCCAAACCGGGTGCTGGAGGAGGTCCAGCCCACCCAGTGGCCGGTGGAGCTGGAGATCTACGGCCAGGGCCAGCGGTCCTTTATGCGGGCCTGGCGGCTGCTGAACTGGGACCAGAGCGGCCGGGGGGACGTGAAGCTGGCCATGTCCGCGGTGCGGGACGCCGTTACCGCCGCCTTTGGGGAGGGCTACCAGCACCCCGCCGACGACCTGGATGGCGTCCAGACCACCTATGAGGACGGCAAGGGCCAGACAGGGGGCATCCGCATCTTCCCCTATGCAGACCCGGATATCGTCCTTACCGCCAAGGCGGCGGTGGTGGCGCCGGACCGGGTGGACCGGTACCAGCTGTACAGCTTCCTTTTCGACGCCTTTTCCAAGACCGAGGACCCGGAGCACCGGGCCGCCGCCCTGATGGGCCTTGCCGCCCTGGACCGGCTGGACGAGGACCAGGAGCTGCTGCTGCGGACCCGGGCCCGGACCGACGGCCTGCCGGCGCGGGAAAAGCTTTACCTCATCGCCGGGCTTTCCTACCTGGACCAGGCGGAGGCACAAAAGCTCTACGCCAAGGAGCTTGCCCCCCAGCTTGCCCAGGACCGGTACGGCCTGCGGCTGCCGGGGGCTACCGGCTACGAAACGGTGGAGAACACCGCCGGGGCCCTCCTCTGCGCCGTCCTTACCGGGGCGGCGGAGGACGCCGAGCAGCTGGTGGACTACCTTGCCCAGCAGGGCACCAACGGCTACGGCAGTATGCGGGGCCCCTGCCAGCTGGACATCGCCCTTTACCTCAACCGCTTCCAGCAGAAGGAGGGGCAGCAGCCAATCATCGGCTACACCAAGGACGGGCAGCGCCATACCGTGACCCTTACCGCCAGCAGCTGCCTGAACCTGACCCTTAGCGAGGAGGACTTCGCCGCCCTGGACCTCTCCGCGGAGAGGGGGCCGGCCATCGCCAGCGTCAGCTACTACGGCGGGCCGGACCAGCTGGGCTTTACCCCCTCCCCCCGCGTCACCGTCACCAAAACGCTGGATACCCCGGAGGACCAGAAGCGCCTGGGGGGCGAAACCACCATCACCATCCGGGTGGAGCTGGACCCCCAGATGCCCTACGGAAGCTACAAGCTGGTGGAATGGGTGCCCTCCAATATGCGGCTGCGCAGCGTGAAAACCGAAAGCGGCCGGCGGTACTTCAGCTGGCGGACCGACGAGCAGCTGCTGACGGTGGACTTTGGCTACCACAAGGGCTACAGCAACGTCTTTACCTTCCGGTACACCGCAACCAGCGTGCTGGATACCGAGTGCACCCTGGAGCGGAGCTACGCCTACTGTACCGAGACCATGGAGGGCGGCCGCACCGAAAAGGGGGACTTTCTGCCCTCGGATTACTACTACCTGGGGGTGGGGTACCTCTTCCGCAAAACCTGACGCCCCACGCCCCACCGGGATAAGAACCTGTATTCACAGCCGGATGATGCAGGCAGGACAAGGGATTTTCCCGCCCTGCAAGGCAAAAAACCGTAGCAATACTTGGTGTATTGCAAGGTTTTTCAACGCGGCAGGGCGGGAAAAGACCTGGCCTGACTGCGTCGGACGGTTGTGAATACAGGTTCTAAGGAGGAACCATGAAGCTGTTGGCTCTGCTGCTGGCCGTTGCGCTGGCATGGGGGACCGCCGGGTGCGGCGGTCCCCGGGGGAGCCTCCCTCCGGCGGCGGAGGGGGGCTCCTCCCCGTCCTCTTCCCTGGCCGGGGACGCCCCGCCGCCCCCGGCCCAGGAGGCGCCGCCCCCGGAGGAGTCCCCGGATCCCCCGGATCCCCCGGAGGCCCCGGAGGCCGCCGGGCCAAGGCCGGAGCCCTGGCCGGGGGCGATGCCCCTTGTCAACGACTACATCGCCGGGGAGGCGGACCGGCTGCTGCGGGAGATCATCACCCCGGAGATGGACCGGTACCAGCAGGTGCAGACCGTCTACCGGTGGCTGGTGGAAAACACCGCCTTTTTTGACAACCAGCCGGTGGGGCTGGAGGTCTGGCAGTGGCGGGGGGACATCCGGCAGGTGCCGGGGTATGTGGAGAACCGGGCCATCAGCCCCCTGCTCTTCGGCATCGGCTCCTGCGAGGACTACGCCGCGGCGGCGGTGGTGCTGCTGCGGCGGCTGGGGATCCCGGCGGAGTACGTGGCGGGGCTGACCATCTCGGTGCGGGGGGACTTTGTGGACCACGCCTGGGCGGTGGTGCAGCTGGACGGGCAGTGGTACCACATCGACCCCCAGCTGGAGGACAACGTCACCCGCCGGGGGCGGCTGACCTACCGCTTCTTCCTCAAGGGGGACCAGACCATGGCGGCGGACCACCGGTGGGGGGAAAACCTCATCGCCTACTACGGCCGGGAGATGACGGCGGAGCGGGCGGCCAACATCCGGGAGCACTGGCGGGTGCCCGCCTGCCCCAACAGCCTGCCGCCCCCGGAGCCGGAGCTGCTGGACGAGCCGCCGGTGCCGGACCGGGCCCGGGTGGTGGAGGAGCTTGCGGCGGAGCGCCGCAGGTGGGAGGCGGAGCACGGCCCGCTGCCGCCGGTGGAGATGGACGTCACGCCGCCGGTGCTGTAGCGGGGACGGGACGGGACGGCAGCGGGGCCCGGGGCTTTACCGGGCCCCCTGCCCCTGTCCCGTTTTTTTCGGTGTTGTAATTCTCCCCGGGAACGTGTATAATAAAGCTACAGAAGGGAGGAACTGCCAATGAAGGAAAACCTTATTGTCACCATCAGCAGGCAGTACGGCAGCGGCGGCCGGGAGATCGGCCAAAAGCTGGCGGCGCGCCTGGGCATCCCCTACTACGATAAGGAGCTGATTATTCTGGCGGCGGAAAAAAGCGGCTACGCCCGCAGCCTCTTTGAGGAAGCCGACCAAAAAGCCTCCAACAGCATGATCTTTTCCCTGATGCGGGCGGGCTCCATGGCCAACAGCTACGATATGCCCCTTAACGACAAGATCTACCTGATCCAGTCGGGGGTGATCCAGCAGGTGGCCCGGCAGGGCTCCTGCGTCATTGTGGGGCGGTGCGCCGATTATGTTCTTCAGGACAAGTTCCCCTGTGTCAACATCTTTATCCACGCCCCCCTGCGGCAGCGGATAGAACGGGGCGTGGCCCTCTACGGTCTGGCCCCGGACGACGCCCAAAGCGTCATCCTGAAAACCGATAAGCGCCGGGAGACCTACTACAACTACTACACCGGCCGCAAATTCGGGGACGCCCGCAACTACACCCTTGCCCTGGACAGCCTCGGCGTGGGGATCGAAAGCGCGGTGCGGGTGCTGGCGGATTACGTAGAGCATTGGGAGGGGCAGGCTCCCTCCACAGATTGATCCGGAAACTGAAACGAAAGAAAGGCGGTACATTCCAATGAATGTCGAAATCAACATCCTGGGACTAAAGAACGCGGAGAAGTTCAGCTCCATCTGCCAGAATTACCCGGTGGAGCTCTACCTGCGCTCCGGCCAATTCTGCGTGGACCCCAAATCGATGCTGGGGGTGCTGGCCATCTTCTACTCCGCCTCCGACCCCGTGTTTGTGGACACCACCACCATGGACGACGAGACGCTGCAAAAATTCCTGAAGGACATCAACCAGTACGTCAAGAAATAAGAAGCTGTACCAATAGCCGCCGCACGCATCTTGACGGCAAATTTTCCGCCTGCCTTTGCCAAAAAACCTTGAAATACATACCGTATTCCTGCGCTT
>JAAWGY010000054.1 GCA_022795575.1 Angelakisella sp.
CTGACGCCATGGCCAAGGCCGGCATTGCCACCCTGGACACCCTGGTGTGCAAGGAGGGCCTGGGCATGACCAACGGCACCTGCGCCATGACCAGCGTGGTGCTTGCCAAGGCGCTGCTGCCCCTGCCGGATAAGTGGAGCGGCCTAAAGGATGTGGACACCCGGTACCGCCAGCGGTATGTGGACCTGATCGTCAACCCCGGGGTAAAGGATACCTTCTGCAAGCGCTCCAGGATCCTTGGCGAGATCCGCAAATACCTGGACGACAAGGGCTTTTTGGAGGTGGACACCCCGGTCCTCACCCCCTGTGAGATCGGCGCCGCCGCCCGGCCCTTTATCACCCACCACAACACCCTAAATATGGATATGTACCTGCGCATCGAGACCGAGCTGTACCTCAAGCGCCTGGTGGTGGGCGGGATGGACCGGGTTTACGAGGTGGGGCGCATCTTCCGCAACGAGGGGATGGACACCAAACACAACCCGGAATTTACCACCGTGGAGCTGTACCAGGCCTACACCGACTACAAGGGCATCATGGACCTGGTGGAGGAGATGAACACCATGCTGGCCCAAAAGGTCTGCGGCAGCACCAAAATCACCTACCAGGGCACCGAGATCGATATGGGCCATTGGGAGCGCCTAACCATGGTGGAGGCGGTAAAGAGGTACTCCGGGGCGGACTATTCCGCCTGGGAGAGCGACCAGGCCGCCCGGGCCTGCGCCAAGGAGCTCCATGTGGAGGTGCCGGCGGACGCCACCAAGGGGACGGTGCTGTCCGAGCTCTTCGACGCCTTTGTGGAGGAGAAGCTGGTCCAGCCCACCATCATCTACGACTACCCGGTGGAGATCAGCCCCCTGGCCAAGCGCAAGCCGGAGGATCCCGCCTTTACCGAGCGGTTCGAGTACTTCATCTGCGCCCGGGAGATGGGCAACGCCTTCTCGGAGCTCAACGACCCCATCGACCAGCGGCAGCGGTTTGAGGCCCAGGTGGCGGCCAAGCGGGCCCAGGAGCCGGGCACCAGGGCGGAGGTGGACGAGGACTACATCACCGCCATGGAATACGGGATGCCCCCCATCGGCGGGCTGGGCTTTGGGGTGGACCGGCTGGTGATGCTGCTGACCGACAGCGCCTCTATCCGGGATGTGCTGCTGTTCCCCACGATGAAGCCCCTGGGCTGACAGTCCCGCAGCCGGAGCCCTCCTGACAGCAAGCGGACAACCATTTTCGCAAAACAAAAGGGAGAACACCTTCTGAAAGCAATTTCGGAAAGTGTTCTCCTTTATTATGGTAGCGGCCGGTATGCGCAACATACGCATACTGCCTTTATGCTGTGGCAATTCTGTTGTGTAGACAGCCTCCCTGCCCCACCCCCAAAAACGCCGCCCCCCTCACCCCCCGGCGGCCAGCCCGGCAAAGTAGTCCCGCACAAAGTCCCGGAAGAGCACCGCCGCCGGCGAAAGCCGCCCGTCCCGCCGCCACCCCAGGTTGATGTACCGCTTGCAGCTGGGAAAGGAGAGGGGACAGAGGACGATGCTGCTGGTATCCATCCCCCGCCAGGTGATGGAGGGCACAAAGGAGATGCCCATCCCGGCGCAGATCAGCTCCCGCACCATCTCCGGGCTGTCGCACTCCAGGATGACGCTGGGCTCAAACCCCGCCATCTGGCAGTACATATCGGTGATGGTCCGCAGGGACTTGCCCTTGTGCAGGCAGATAAACTCCATCCGGGCTACCTCCCGCAGGTCCAGGCTCCCCCGGCGGGCCAGCGGGCTTTCCTCCGGCAGGGCCAGCAGCAGCTCCTCCTCGATAAGCACCACCTCGTTTTCCCCGCCGTGGGGCTGTATCGAGGAAAAGATGGAGATGTCCCAGTCCTCCTCCCCCTTGCTCAGGTCCTGCTGGATGATCTGGAGGCGGATGGAGGGATACTCCGCCTTAAAGGCTGTCACCAGCTGGGGCAGCAGCTTGCTGGCGGCGTAGAGGGAGATGGTGACGGTGCGGCGCTCCTCCCCCTGCTCCGCCGCCAGGTCCTCCCGCAGCTCCTGGAGCTCCCGGAGGATGCGGTTGGTGTGCAGCAGCACAAGCTCCCCGCTGCGGTTGAGGCGGATGTTCTTGCCCGACCGCTGGAAGAGCCGCACCCCCAGCTCCGCCTCCAGCCCGGCGATGGTGCGGCTCAGGGAGGGCTGGGCCACCCGCAGCTCCTCCGCCGCCCGTGTGATGTGCTGCAATTCCGCCACCTTCTTAAAATAGGTCAGGGTGTGTATCTCCATTGCCAGCCTCCTTATAACACATTTGATATTCGTATGTAACAAAGTATATATTTGACGATATGAAAAGTCAATGGTATGATAAATAGCAGACAGGCCGGTCCGGGAAAAGAGCCCGGAGAGGGGCCGGCCCTATGAGAAAGGAGCGCGACACGATGGAGTGGGATAAGGAACGCAGATCCAAGCAGGAACGAAAGGATTCCGTAAAGCAGTACACCGACGGCAAGGTGGCCGCCACCGAAAAGATTGTGGAGCTGTTGGAGGGGGTTATCCGCCCCGGAGACCGGGTGGTGCTGGAGGGCTGCAACCAGAAGCAGGCCGCCTTCCTGGCCGGGGCCCTGGCCCAGGTGGACCCCGCCAAGGTCCACGGCCTTAACATGATCATCCCCTCGGTCTCCCGGGACGAGCACCTGGACCTCTTTGAAAAGGGCATCGCCGAGGAGCTGAACTTTGCCTTTGCCGGCGTCCAGAGCCTGCGGCTGGCCCAGATGCTGGCGGAGGAGAAGCTGCGCATCGGCGCCATCCACACCTACCTGGAGCTCTATGGCCGGATGTATGTGGACCTGACCCCCAACGTCTGCCTCATCGCCGCCGACCGGGCCGACCGCAACGGCAACCTCTACACCGGCTACAACACCGAGGAAACCCCCATGCTCACCGAGGCCGCCGCCTTCAAAAACGGCATCGTCATCGCCCAGGTGAACAGCATTGTGGAAGAGGACGCCCTTCCCCGGGTGGATATCCCCGGGGGCTGGGTGGACTACATCGTAAAGGCCGGCGAGCCCTACCCCATGGAGCCCCTCTTTACCCGGGATCCCGCCAAGATCCAGGACGCCCACATCCTGATGGGGATGATGGTCATCAAGGGCATCTACGCAAAGCACCATGTCAAGAGCCTCAACCACGGCATCGGCTACAACGGCGCCGCCATCGAGCTGCTGCTGCCCACCTTCGGCAACTACCTGGGCCTCAAGGGCCAGATCTGCACCCACTGGGTGCTCAACCCCCACCCCACCCTCATCCCC
Organism: Angelakisella sp.; assembly: GCA_022795575.1. GTDB lineage: Bacteria > Bacillota > Clostridia > Oscillospirales > Ruminococcaceae > Angelakisella. The sequence goes on from JAAWGY010000054.1 coordinate 3,293, forward strand.
GCCATCGAGGACGGCTGGGTGAAGCAGGTTTGCGCCTTTGGCGGAGAGCTGGGGATGGACCAGTACACCGCCGCCCGGCCGGATATCTTCTTCACCGGGCCTGACGGGGCGCTGCGCTCCAACCGGGCCGTCGCCCAGGTGGCCGGCCTCTACGGCATGGACCTCTTCCTGGGGGGCACCCTCCAGATGGACTACGCCGGCAACTCCTCCACCGTCACCAACGGCCGGCTCAGCGGCTACGGCGGCGCCCCCAACATGGGCAACAGCACCGGCGGCCGCCGCCACACCACCCAGGCTTGGTGCGAGATGGGCACCGCTGTCCCCGGCTCCCTGGCCTCCGGCCGCAAGCTGGTGGTGCAGATGATGAAGAGCCGCAGCAAGTTTGGCCCCGGCTTTGTGCCGGTGCTGGACGCGGTGGAGATCGGCAAAAAGGCCGGCATGGCCGCCGCCCCTGTGATGGTCTACGGCGAGGACGTCACCCACGTTGTCACCGAGCAGGGCATCGCCTACCTGTACACCGCCCAAAATGCCGAGGAGCGGGCCCGCCTCCTGGGGGCCGTGGCACAGGGGACCCCCATCGGCGACCTGGTAAGCGCCGCTGACATCGTCGCCCTGCGCAAGGCCGGCAAGGTGGCCTACCCCGAGGACATGGCCATCTCCCCCGACGCCGCCAACCAGGACCTGCTGGCGGCAAAGACGCTGGAGGAAATCTCCACCATCTCCGGCGGGCTGTACCAGGTGCCTGCCCGCTTTAAGAAAAAGCCCGAATAAGCCACTATAGATACACCACTTTTCGCAAAGGGGACCGCCCCCGGCCCAGGCAGGGGGCGGCCAAAACAAACAGGAGGGATGCAATTTGGCAACCGCAAAACAGCAGGAGCTGCTGGAGCGAAAGGCCCGGCTGCGCCAGGGCGGCGGCGAAAAGGCCATCGAAAAGCAGCACGCCAGCGGCAAACAGACCGCCCGGGAGCGCCTGACCAAGCTTTTTGACGAGGGGAGCTTTGTGGAGACCGGCCTTTTCGTCAAGCACCGCTGCACAAACTTTGGCATGGACAAAAAGGAAGCCCCCGGCGAGGGCGTCGTCACCGGCTACGGCACGGTGGATGGCCGGCTGGTCTACGCCGCCGCCCAGGACTTTACCGTCATCGGCGGCAGCCTTGGGGAGATGCACGCCGCCAAGATCGCCATGGCCCAGGAGGCCGCCCTTAAGGTAGGGGCCCCCATGATCTGCATCAACGATTCCGGCGGCGCCCGGATCCAGGAGGGTGTGGACGCCCTGGCTGGGTACGGCCGCATCTTCTACAACAACACCATGGCCTCCGGGGTTATCCCCCAAATCAGCGTCATTATGGGGCCCTGCGCCGGCGGCGCCGTTTACTCCCCCGCCCTTACCGACTTTATCTTTATGGTAAAGGGCACCGGCCAGATGTTCATCACTGGGCCCCAGGTCATTAAGGCCGTCACCGGGGAGGACGTCACCAGCGAATCGCTGGGGGGCTCCATGGCCCACAACGGCACCAGCGGCTGTGCCCACTTCTCTGCCGACAGCGAGGACGAATGCATCGCCCAAATCCGCCAGCTGCTGGGCTACCTGCCCCAAAACAACATGGATCCCGCCCCGGTCTACCCCTGCACCGACGACCTGAACCGGGAGGACGCCATCCTCAACGACATTGTGCCGGAAAACCCCAACAAGCCCTACGATATGCTGGAGATCATCCGCACCCTGGCCGACAACGGCGAGGTGATGGAGTACCAGCAGTACTTCGCCCGCAACATCATCACCGCCTTTATCCGCCTAAACGGCAAGTCGGTGGGGGTAATCGCCAGCCAGCCCAAGGCCATGGCCGGCTGCCTGGACATCAACGCCGCCGATAAGGCCTCCCGTTTTATCCGCACCTGCGACAGCTTCAACATCCCCCTCCTCACCCTGGAGGACGTCCCCGGCTTCCTCCCCGGCACCCAGCAGGAGCACGGCGGCATCATCCGCCACGGGGCCAAGATGCTCTTCGCCTACAGCGAGGCCACCGTCCCCAAGGTGACGGTGATCACCCGCAAGGCCTACGGCGGGGCCTACATCGGGATGTGCTCCAAGCACCTGGGGGCGGACATGGTCTTCGCCTGGCCCGACGCCGAGATCGCCGTCATGGGGGCGGACGGAGCCGCCAACATCATCTTCTCCCGGGCCATTAAGGCCGCCGCCGACCCTGCCGCCGAGCGCAAGGCCAAAATCGCCGAGTACCAGGAGGCGATGATGAACCCCTACGCCGCCGCCGCCCGGGGCTACGTGGATGATGTCATCATGCCCAGCGAAACCCGCAAGCACATCATCAGCGCCTTTGAGGCGCTGGCTGGCAAGCAGGTGGACCGGCCGCGCAAAAAGCACGGCAACATCCCGCTGTAAGGGGGTGCCGGTATGTTTGGTGACGTCATTACCATGGGGGACGCCGTTGTGGTCTGTCTCTTCAGCCTGGCCGTGGTCTTTCTCGTGCTGCTGTCCATCTCCTACATGATTGACCTTGTCCACTACCTGCTCACCCGCGGCGAAAAGAAGCCGGCCTCTCCGGCCGCGGCGGCCCCCGCGCCCGCCGCCCCGGTTGCCGCCGCGGCCCCCGCCCGGGATGACCACGCCGACGCGGTGCTGGTCGCCGCCGCCGTGGCCGCCTACCTGGGCACCACCACCGACCAGTTTGTGGTCCGCAGCATCCGCCGCCTGGTGCCGGAGGAATCCCCCTGGGTTCAGGCCAGCCGGATGAACAGAAGGGACGCCAGATAAGGGGCTCCCCAACGAAATCAAACGACGAAAGGTGTAGATCACTATGGCTATCAAAAAATTCCGCATCGTCCTGGACGGTGTTGCCCACGAGGTGGAGGTCGAAGAGTTAGGCAGCGCCGTCTCTGCCACCCCCGCCGCTCCTGCCGCGCCCAGGGCCGCAGCGCCTGCCCCTGCCGCGGCTCCCGCGCCCGCCCCCAAGCCTGCGGCACCCAAGCCCGCTGCCGACGGCGCCGGCGCCATCACCGCCCCTCTCCAGGGCACCGTCCTGGACGTCCCGGTGGCTCCGGGACAGGCAGTCAAGGCGGGGCAGCTCCTGGTGGTCATCGAGGCCATGAAGATGGAAAACGAGATTGTCGCCCCCGGCGACGGCACCGTGGCCTCGGTAGCGGTCCATAAGGGCGACGCCGTAGCCGCCGGCGACCTGCTGGTCACGCTCCAATAAGGGAGGGCGGTAATATGCAGGAAATTCTCCGGGGCTTTTGGGAAAGCACAGGCTTTTCGCAGCTCTTCCAGTGCAACACCGAGCTGTTTGGCCTGCGCCTCCCCGGCGAGCTCATTATGATCGGCATCGCCTGTATCTTTCTGTATCTGGCCATCAAAAAGGGCTTTGAGCCCTACCTCCTGATCCCCATCGCCTTTGGGATGCTGCTGGTAAACCTTCCCCTTGCCGGGCTGATGGCCCACGCCGTGGGGGATGAAAACGGCGGGCTGCTCTACTACCTCTACCAGGGCACCGAGCTTGGTATCTACCCGCCCCTCATCTTCCTTTGCATCGGCGCGGGCACCGATTTTGGGCCGCTGCTGGCCAATCCCCGCAGCCTGCTGCTGGGGGCGGCGGCACAGCTGGGCATCTTTACCACCTTCTTCGGGGCCATCTTCCTGGGCTTTACCGGCCCGGAGGCGGCGTCCATCGGCATCATCGGCGGGGCGGACGGCCCCACCGCCCTCTACCTCACCAGCAAGCTGGCGCCGGATCTGCTGGGGGCCATCGCCATTGCGGCCTACAGCTACATGGCCCTGGTGCCGGTAATCCAGCCCCCCATCATCAAGCTTCTAACCACCCCGGAGGAGCGGGTCATCAAGATGGAGCAGCTCCGGGAGGTCAGCAAGACCGAAAAGATTATCTTCCCCATCGCTGTCACCCTCTTTACCGTGCTGCTGCTGCCCAGCGCCGGGGCCCTCATCGGGATGCTGATGCTGGGCAACCTCCTCAAGGAATCCGGCCGGGTGCCTCTGCTGGTGGAGTGCATCCAGAAGTCGCTGATGTACATCGTCTCCATCCTTCTGGGGCTTACTGTAGGGGCCAAGGCCAGCGCCGAGATGTTCCTGCGGCCCCAAACCCTTCAGATTATTGTCTTGGGCGTTGTTGCCTTTGGCATGGGCACCGCGGGTGGCGTGCTGCTGGGCAAGGTGATGTGCAAGATGACCGGGGGCAAGATCAACCCCATGATTGGTGCGGCGGGTGTTTCCGCTGTCCCCATGGCTGCCCGGGTAGTCCAGAAGGAGGGACAGAAGTACAACCCCTCCAACTTCCTGCTGATGCACGCTATGGGCCCCAACGTGGCCGGTGTTATCGGCTCGGCGGTAGCGGCTGGGATGCTGCTGCTCTTCTTCCAATAAGCCTTCCTCTAAATCTCTTTCTCATAGAGGCGCAGGGCCATCCGTTTGCCGGGTAGCCCCGGCGGGCACAACCTGTGGGACAGGCCCCGCGCTCTTGCTCCCAGCACTACCATACTATCCCTCTCCACAAAAAAACTCCTCCTTTTTCGCAAAAACTTGAAGTCAGCAGCCCCACAGCCTCGTTATAACAGCAGGACAAAGTCCATGAGTGAGGGAAAACCAACCGCAAAAGCAGCGGAAAAGGAGAGATTACATATGGCAGAAGCAACCGAATTGGAAAAAACAGCCGCCGCACCTGTGCCCGCGCCCGCTCCGGAACCCCCTAAGCCCCGGAAAAAGCGCAAGCTCAAAAAGTGGATCTTTTTAGGCGTACTGGCGCTGGCCGTAGGCTTCGTAGGCTACAGCGCCGTAAAAGCCGCCAATACCAAGCCAATGGTGCAGTACGACCAAGCCCTGGTCCAGGATATCGACTCCACCCTCTCGGTCAGCGGCACCATCACCCCCAGCCAAACCCGGAGCTATTTTGTCCCCGGCTCGGTAAAGGTGGAAAAGGTAAACTTCCAGCGGGGGGACCTGGTGAAGAAGGGGGACATCATCGCCACCTTTGACCTGACCGACCTGAACCTCTCGCTGAAAAAGGCAAAGCTGACCATGGAGAACGCCCAGCTCCAGTACGAGGACACCATGGACGACCTGGACAATTCCTCCCAGGAGCTCTACGACATCAACAAGGAGATCCGCCGCCTCCAGGCCCGGGAAACCACCTATAAGCTGGCCTACGATTATTTTGACCGCTACCCCACCAACGACCCGGAGATCGACTCCATCATCGCCGCCTACGACCACGGGGAGGGCTCCGGGGCGATGTACGACGCCTGGCAGGCCATCGTGGAGGAGCTGGCAGGCAAGGTGGCCTCCCGCCAGGCCCTGCGCAGCGCCGACCTCAGCGATAACAACCAGAAGGTCCTCTCTAACAATCTGGAGCTGCAAAAGCTGGAGTACGAGGAGATCGCCCGGATGGTGAACGAGTCCCAGGGGGGCATTGTGGCCGACTTTGACGGCGTTATCACCGAGATGAACCTGACCGAGGGTGCCGCTGTCTCCTCTGGGATGGACGCGGTAAAGGTGGCCTCCACCGAGGGGGTGCTGCTGCGCTTTTCGGTGGGGCGGTACGATGTGGACCGCATCCAGCTGGGCCAGACCGCCCAAGTGACCTTTGGCAGCAAGGAGCTAACCGGAACCGTCACCCGGATGGACGGCGCCGCTACGGTGGAGGTGGACAACAACACCACCAGCACCGTCCTGAAGGGGGAGATCACCATCGATGACCCCAACGGCGTCCTGAAGCTGGGGATGGACGCCAACGCCGAGATCCTGACCGCCCAAAGCTTCGGCGCCGTTTCGGTGCCGGTGGAGGCGGTAAAGGTGGACCGGGGCGGGGAGTATGTCTACACCGTGGCACCCTGCACCGAGGCAAAGGCCGCCGAGGCGGGGCTTTGGGAATTCCGCAAGGTGTACGTAAAAACCGGCATCTTTGACGACATCAACATCGAGATCCTGGAGGGACTTGCCGACGGGGACTGCGTCTGTGTAGGCGCCGTTCCGGAGCTGATGGACGGAGCCCAGGTTCAGGCCATCCCCACCGGGGCAGCGGCGGCGGCTCTCCAGGCGGCACAGCAGCCGGCGGAGGGGGAGCAGCAGACGGAAAGCGGTGAGGCATAAGCTATGATTCGAGAAAACCTGAAAATGGCGGTGGAGAGCATCAAAAGCAACCGGATGCGCTCCTTCCTCACCATGCTGGGCATCATCATTGGCATTATGGCGGTGATTATCATCCTTTCCGCCGGCACCGGTGCCAAAAACTCGATGATGGCCTACGCCGAGGAGATCGGCTCCACCACCATCAACATCATGACCACTGGCCATGCCGAGTTTACCGACTACTTTACCGACGAGGACTTGGCGGCCATGGGGGAGCTGCCGGGGGTTACGGCGGTGACGCCGCTGGTGAACAGCTACGGCACCGTTGTCTACGGTCGGAACGACAACTGGGGTTACATCTACGGCTGCGCCCCCGGCTTCCGCTCCATCCAGGGCATCAAGATGGTTTCCGGGCGGTTCTTTAACGAGGACGAATACAACGCGGAACGCAAGGTGGTGGTTATTGACGACGTTACCGCCAACCGCTTCTTTGGCAGCACCAACGTTGTGGGGCTGGAAGTGGACATCTACAGCTATGCCAGGGATAACACCATCAGCACCAAGGCAAAGATTGTGGGGGTTTGCAAGAATCCCAACGCTAACATCTTTTACGAGGGCATGAACTCCATAATGTATATGCCTTGTACCCTGGTTAACCGGCTTTTCTATGAGGGGGATATGACCATCGCTGATGTTTACATCAAGGTGGCGGATCCCGCAGATAAGGCTTCCGTCTCTGCTGCGGCGATCAGTGCGGTGGAGGCCCGGCACAACGCCCGGGGGCGGGATGCTTACACCCTCTACGATATGCAGCAGCAGGTGGACGAGATGAACACCATAATTGGCATGATACAGACCTTTGTTGCTGCGGTTGCTGCCATCAGTTTGCTGGTGGGGGGGATTGGGGTTATGAACATTATGCTGGTATCGGTAAGCGAGCGCACCCGGGAGATTGGTATCCGCAAGGCACTGGGGGCCAAAACCGGGGTGATTTTACAGCAGTTTTTGACCGAGGCGGCGATCCTTTCCCTTTGCGGGGGGATGATTGGGCTGGGGCTGGGGTATTTGGGGAGCTTTGGTATCTGCGCCCTGGTGGGGGTGGAGCCGGCTTTTGACCTGGGTACCATCTTGATGACCATGGCTTTTTCGGCTGGGGTGGGTATCTTCTTTGGTATTTACCCGGCCCGCAAGGCGGCGAAGCTTAGCCCCATTGAGGCGCTGCGGCACGAGTAGTGCCAGGTACTGCGAAGCAGCCTGTCGCCCGCTATCTGCCCGCCCGGGCCACCGGGCCGCAGGTCCAGGGCCGCGCAGGCCCTGGTCGCTCCCGCAGGAGCGAAACTCCCCAGGACGGCTATTATAACGGCAGGGCTTGTGTTTTTGGC
>JAAWGY010000055.1 GCA_022795575.1 Angelakisella sp.
GCGGGCAAAACCGCGGGCAAGGGCCACAAGGGCCAGAACGCCCGCTCCGGCGGCGGTGTCCGTCCGGGCTTTGAAGGCGGCCAGATGCCCCTTCAGCGCAGAGTGCCCAAGAGAGGGTTTGTGAACATCTTCGCTACCCGGTACGAGGCCATCAATGTCGACCAGCTTAACCGCTTTGAGGACGGCGCCGTGGTGGACGAAGCGGCCATCGTAGGGGCCGGCCTAGTTAAGAACACTCGTGACGGCATCAAGATCCTTGGCAGAGGCGAACTCACCAAGAGGCTGACCGTCAAAGTAGCTGCTTTCTCCGAAGGCGCTAAGAGTAAAATTGAGGCTGCCGGCGGAAAGGCCGAGGTGGTATAAATGTTTGAAACGCTGAGGAACGCGTGGAAGATCGAGGACCTTCGCAAGAAGCTCATCTACACCATGCTGGTACTCCTCGTGGTACGCATTGGCTCCGCCATTCCGGTGCCCTTCATCGACCCCAGCTTTCTCAAGGCGATGGTGGACAGCACCGGCAACCTGCTGGGCTACCTGGATATGCTCACCGGCGGCGCCTTCTCCCAGGCCACCCTCTTCGCCCTTTCCATCTCCCCCTATATTACGGCCTCCATCGTCATCCAGCTGCTTACCGTGGCCATCCCGGCCCTGGAGCGGCTGGCCAAGGAGGGGCAGGAGGGCCAGGAGCGGCTGAAGAAGATCACCCGGTACACCACCGTGGCCCTGGCGGTGCTCCAGGCGGTGGCCTACTACACCATGTTCCGCCGCACCCCCGGCGCGGTGGCCTACACCGACGGGGCCTATGGCGTGCTGGCGGCCCTTAGCATCATCGGGGCCTTTACCGCCGGCGCCATGCTGGTGGTTTGGCTGGGGGAGCGCATCGATGACAAGGGCATCGGCAACGGCATCTCGCTGATCCTCTTTGCCGGCATCGTCTCCCGCATCCCCGCCTCCATCGGGGATATGATCAAGCTGATGATTGAGCAGAAGGGGATCATGTTCCTTTGGGTGCCCCTCATCGCGGTCATCTTCCTGGCGGAGATCGCCTTTATCGTGCTGATGAACAACGCCGAGCGGCGCATCCCGGTCCAGTACGCCAAGCGTGTGGTGGGCCGCAAGATGTACGGCGGGCAAAGCTCCTTTATGCCCATCAAGGTTAACATGAGCGGCGTTCTCCCCGTCATCTTCGCCTCCACCTTCCTGGCCATCCCCGGCACCATCGGCGGCTTCCTCAACCTGAACCCCGCGGAGCATCCCTACTGGACTGCCTTCTTCAATATGTTCAGCTACCGGTCCATCTTCTACGCGGTGCTCTACTTCCTGCTGATCATCGGGTTCAACTACTTCTATATCGCCATCCAGTACAACCCCATCGAGATGGCCAACAATCTCCGCAAAAACAACGGCGCCATCCCCGGCATCCGGCCCGGCAAGCCCACCTCGGACTTTATCACCAAGGTCATCTCCAAGATCACCCTGGTGGGGGCTCTGATGCTGGCGGCCATCGCCATCCTCCCCATTATCATCACTGCCGTTACCGGCATGAACGTCGCCCTGGGCGGTACCTCCATCATCATCATCGTGGGCGTCGCCCTGGATACGGTGCGCAGCCTGGAAAGCCAGATGATGATGCGCCACTACAAGGGCTTCTTAGAGTAAGGAGGAGCGCATGAACCTGATCCTATTAGGAGCCCCCGGAGCGGGGAAAGGCACCCAGGGGGAGATCATCCGGGAACGGTTGGATATCCCCACCATCTCCACCGGCGTTATCCTGCGGGAGGCCATCAAGGCCGGCACCCCCCTGGGCCAGCAGGCCAAGGCCATTATCGACCAGGGGGGGCTGGTCCCCGACGAGGTGGTAAACGGCATCGTCCGGGACCGTCTGGCCCAGGAAGACTGCAAAAACGGCTTTATCCTGGACGGCTTCCCCCGCACCCTCCCCCAGGCCCAGGCCCTGGACCAGATGGGGGTGCCCATCGATAAGGTGCTGTATATCCAGGTGCCCGATGCCCTCATCGAGGAGCGGCTGGGCAACCGCCGGGTCTGCGAGGGCTGCGGCGCCACCTACCACCTTATCAACCAGCCCTCCTCCGCCGGGGACCTCTGCGAAAAATGCGGCGGCAAGCTCATCGTCCGCAAGGACGACAAGCCGGAGACCATCCGGGAGCGGCTGGCCACCTACCACCAGATGACCGAGCCCCTTGCCGCCTACTACAGGGAGCAGGGCAAGCTTTGGGAGATCGACGGCAGCACCACCATTGAGGCTGCCACCGAGGCGACTCTCCGGGTCCTGGAGGGGCAGGAATGATCATTCTGAAAACCAGCCGGGAGCTGGAGCTGATGCGGGAGGCGGGGCGCATCTCCCACCTGGCCCTGATGGCCGGGGTAAGGGCGGTGCAGCCCGGCGCCACCACCATGGATGTCAACCGCGCGGTCCACGAAACCATCACCTCCCTTGGGGGCAAGCCCTCCTTTTTGGGGTACGGCGGGTTTCCCGCCGCGGCCTGTGTCTCCATCAACGACGAGGTGATCCACGGCATCCCCACCAAGCGCCGCAAAATCCAGGAGGGGGACATCGTCAGCATCGATACCGGGGCCATCTACCAGGGCTTCCACGGCGATAACGCCTTTACGGTGGCCGCGGGGGAGACCAGCCAGCGGTGCCGGGAGCTGATGGAAGTGACCCAGCGCTGCCTGGAGCTTGCCATCGCCGCCGCCCTGCCGGGCAACCGCCTGGGGGACATTGGCGCGGCGGTGGAGGAATACGCCCGCAGCCACGGCTTTGGCGTGGTGAAGGAGTATGTGGGCCACGGCATCGGCAGCGAAATGCACCAGGAGCCGGAGGTGCCCAACTACGGCAGGGCCGGCCACGGCCAGCGGCTCCGGCCGGGGATGACCCTGGCCATCGAGCCCATGATCAACATGGAGGGCGACGGGGTTTGGAAGGACAAAAAGGACGGCTGGACGATACACACCGCCAGCGGCCTGCCCTCCGCCCACTTTGAGAACACGGTGGCCATCACCGAAAACGGCCCGGTGGTCCTCACCCGGCCGTGAAGCGGGGAGGGGTAGCGGTGTTTTACAAAGGACAGGTGGTCAGCTCCGCCGCGGGGCACGACAAGGACAGCTTGTACCTGGTGGTGCAGGTGGAGGGGGACGGCTGGTGCCGCGTCGCCGACGGCAAGCGCCGGAAGCTGGCGGCGCCCAAGCGCAAAAACCCCAAGCACCTGCGGCCCACCCGGCAGAGCATCGATCCCGGCAGGGTGCCCACCGACAGGGCGCTGCGCCGGGCGCTGGCCGGACTGCGGGGCGAGGAGCCTGGAGAACAAGAGGAGCCGGTTGCGTATCCCCAGGCAGGGCCCGGGGTACCAGACAGGCCGTAAGGGAGGCATTTGCAAATGTCAAAACAGGATGTCATCGAAGTCGAGGGCACAGTTGTGGACGCCCTCCCCAACGCCCAGTTCCAGGTGGCGCTGCCCAACGGGCACCAGATCCTGGCGCATATCTCGGGCAAGCTGCGGATGAATTACATCCGCATCCTGCCGGGGGACAAAGTGACGGTGGAGATCTCGCCCTACGATCTCACCAAGGGCCGCATTACCTGGCGGACCAAGTAACAGGGGCAAGCACGCAAGGAGGTAATCCGCAATGAAAGTAAGACCTTCGGTAAAACCTATGTGCGAAAAGTGCAAGATCATCAAGCGCAAGGGCCGCATCATGGTCATCTGCGATAACCCGAAGCACAAGCAGCGTCAGGGTTAAAGGAAAAAGAGGAGGTGCAATCTTATGGCACGTATTGCTGGTATCGACCTGCCCAGAGAGAAGCGGGTGGAGATCGGCCTGACCTACATCTTCGGCATTGGCCGGCGGACCGCCGGTGACATCCTGGCCGCCACCGGCGTAAACCCGGATACCCGGGTGAAGGACCTGACCGAGGAGGACGAGGCGAAGATCCGCGAATACATCGACCACCACCTGACGGTGGAGGGGGACCTGAAGCGCAACGTGGCCCTGAACATCAAGCGCCTGGTGGAGATTGGCTGCTACCGCGGGGTGCGCCACCGCAAGGGCCTGCCGGTACGGGGACAGCGCACCAAGACCAACGCACGCACCCGCAAGGGCCCCGCCAAGACCATCGCCAACAAGAAGAAGTAAGGAGGGACGGAGAATGGCGAAACCTGCCGCAAAGAAAACTGTCATCCGCAGACGGCGCGAGCGCAAGAACATCGAGCGCGGAGCCGCCCACATCCAGTCCACGTTTAACAACACCATCGTCACCATTACCGATACCCAGGGCAACGCCCTTTCCTGGGCCAGCTCCGGCGGGCTGGGCTTCCGGGGCTCCCGGAAATCCACCCCTTATGCCGCACAGACCGCTGCCGAGGTAGCCGCCAAGGCCGCCATGGAGCACGGGCTGAAGACGGTTGAGGTCTATGTCAAGGGCCCCGGCGCCGGCCGCGAAGCTGCCATCCGCGCCCTCCAGGGTGCCGGGCTGGAGGTCACTATGATTAAGGACGTGACCCCCATCCCCCACAACGGCTGCCGTCCGCCCAAAAGGCGCAGAGTTTAACAGGAGGTGTTTTGATTATGGCAAGATATACCGGTCCAAGTTGCAGACTCTGCCGCCGGGAGGGCAAAAAGCTCTTCCTGAAGGGGGAGAGATGCTATTCCGATAAATGCGCCGTCACCCGCCGGGAGGCGGTCCCCGGCCAGCACGGCAAGGCCCGGATGCGCAAGCAGTCCGAGTACGGCCTGCAGCTGCGGGCCAAGCAGTCCACCCGCCGCTACTATGGCGTGCTGGAGGGACAGTTCCGGGGCTACTTTGAGGAAGCCTCCCGCAAGCCCGGCATGGCCGGCGAAAACCTGATGCGGATCCTGGAGAGCCGCCTGGACAACATCGCCTACCGCTGCGGCTTTGCCTCCAGCCGGAAGGAAGCCCGCCAGCTGGTGCGGCACAACCACTTCCGCATCAACGGCCACAAGGCCAACATCCCCTCCATCCAGCTGAGAGCCGGGGACGTCATCACCATCGCCGAGGGCAGCCGCTCCTCCGATAAGATCAAGGCGGTTGTGGAAGCCAACGCCTCCCGCCCCACCCCCAAGTGGCTGGACGTGGATGCCGCCAAGATGGAAGCCCGGGTGCTGAACCTGCCTGACCGGGAGGACATCGACTTCGACGTGGCCGAGCACCTCATCGTTGAGCTTTACAGCAAGTAACCCGATGCGGCACAGCCTCTTTTGGCTGTTCCCCGGGGCCTGGCTCCTGGGAGCGGCCAATCAGATATGGGAAGAAGACACGACTGTCTGACAAGGAGGGTTCTATTACATGGTCAAAATTATTGAGCCAAGAATCGAAACAACGGAGCTTAAGCCGGACGGCACCTACGGCCGTTTTGTGGCGGAGCCGCTGGATCGGGGCTTTGGAATCACCTTAGGCAACAGCCTGAGAAGGGTGCTGCTCTCCTCGCTTCCTGGTGTGGCCGTATCTTCGGTGAAGATCGATGGCATCCAGCACGAGTTCTCCACCATCCCGGGGGTCAAGGAGGATGTCACCGAGATCATCCTGAACATCAAGGGTCTGACCGCCAAGCTCTACTGTGACGAGCCGGTGCGGGTCAAGATCGCGGCGGAGGGAGAGGGCGAGGTTACTGCCGGGTCCATCACCGGTTCCTCCGAGGTGGAGGTGCTGGATCCGGGGATGCACATCGCCTCCCTGGCGGATGGCGCGAAGCTTTCGATGGAGCTGGTGCTCCAGAAGGGGCAGGGCTATGTATCCGCCGACCGCAACAAGCAGCTGGACGGGGAGAAGGCGCCGGTGGGCACCATCTTTGTGGACAGCATTTACACCCCGGTGCTGAAGGTGAACTATAGCGTAGAGAATACCCGGGTGGAACAGATCACCGACTACGACAAGCTGACCCTGGAGGTGTGGACCGACGGTACCATCTCCGCCAAAGAGGCGGTCAGTCTTGCTGCCAAGATCCTCAATAGACAGCTCAACCACTTTGTGGAGCTTTCCGACGAAGTGGGATCTACCGAGATCATGGAAAAGAAGGAGGATACCGGTAGGGACAAGGTCCTTGAGATGACCATTGAAGAGCTTGACCTGTCTGTTCGCGCCTTCAACTGCCTCAAGCGTGCCGGCGTCAACTCGGTTGGCGACCTCATCAACAAGTCCCCGGACGAGATGATGAAGGTACGGAATCTGGGCAAGAAGTCCCTGGAGGAAGTCATCAGCAAGTTAGAGGCCCTGGGCTTTAACCTGAGCACCCCGGAGGAATGACGCCGGGGGAGGCAGACACAACAGCCCGCGCCCCGGCCCCCGGGAGGGCGGGCCCCACCAACAAGGATATAAGGAGTGATAACAGTGCCAGGAGTCAGAAAGCTGGGAAGAACCTCTGACCACAGAAGGGCAATGCTGCGAGCCATGGTAACTTTCCTGATGGAGAACGGCAGGATCGAGACCACCGTTACCCGGGCAAAGGAAGTGCGTTCCATGGCCGAAAAGATGATCACCGTCGCCAAGGGTGGCGACCTCCACTCCAAGCGGCAGGTGTATTCCTACATTACCAAGGAAACCGTCGCCAAGAAGGTCATCGACGAGCTGGCCCCCAAGTACAAAGAGGTAAACGGCGGCTACACCCGGATCATCAAGACCGGCCCCCGCCGCGGCGACGCCGCGGAGATGGCCATTATCGAGCTGATCTAAGAGCCTATCCAAGATCTCCCTGCACGCCGCCTTGGCAGGTCTTTTTCCGCCCTGCGGCGTTAAAAAACCTTGCAATACAGCAAGTATGGCTGCGGTTTTTTGCCTTGCAGGGCGAAAAAATCCCTGCCAATTCGGCGCACCGGGAGATCCTGAATAGCCTCTAAGAGCCGCAGCGCAACCGAAAAAAAGAGCCCCCTCCCAGGTGGAGGGGGCTTTTTTTGTTTACCGAAATACCGGCGAGTAGCTGATGATCAGCAGCAGCCGGAGGAGGGCCTTCTCCAGCTGGTCCCGCCAGGGGGGCGGGGCATTGCGGCGGGCGCAGAGGGCCTCGGCCTCTTGGGCCAGCGCCTGCTCCAGCACCGGCAGGCGGAGGATGAGGGGGAGGGCGCATTCCCGCAGCAGCTCTGCCGCCAGCTCCAGCTTTAGGGGGGTGAAGGGGGGGTGATAGGTGAGGGTGAAGACGGCCAGACGGGCGGCGTCCTCCTCGGGGGAGCCGGGGCGGCAGGCCTCAAAGTCCAGGCCGGTCAGGGCGCCCTCCGGGGAGAGGAGGAAGTTGCGCAGGTGGGCGTCCCCCAGGACCATGCCGCCGCTGGCGGCGTAGTAGCGGGATAGCCACCGGGCCAGGGCGGGGAGGGCTTGGCGGAGGCGGCGGGCCTGGGGGGGGTGGGCTTCGGCTTCCTCCAGGAGGTCGGCGAGGGTGTCCCCGGGGAGGTAGCGGTAGAGGATCACCGGTTCCTCTGCCGAAAGGATGGGGGCCACCGGGACGCCGGCCTCGGTGAGGCGGCGGACCATGGACAGCTCGGCGGCGAAGGCCTCCCGGTTGGGGCCGAAGTCCTTTCGCACCGTCCAGCCCAGGCCGGGGAGGAGGCGCTTTTCCACCAGGTTGCGTTTGGAGCGGAGGCGGAGGGGCTGTTCCTCCTGGGGGCGGCTCACGGGGTGGCCTCCCCGGGGAGGCGGATGGTGAGCTCTGCGCCGGGGGGGAGGGGGGTGTTTGCCGACAGGAGGGCCAGGGCGAGGGCTTGGTGGAGGGATTCCGGTAGGGGGAGGGGGTGGCCGGAGGCATCCCGGAGGGAGAGGGCCGGGGTGGCGGGGGCGGGCCAAGGGGCGGCCATTTGGGCGGTCAGGGAGGCGAGGGCGGAGGCGCCCTCCGGGGTGGTTACGTCGAAGGCGGGGAGGCCGCAGAGGTGGCGGTGGCGGGATGCTGCTTGGCCGCTGACGGCGAAGGCGCGGGGGGTGATGCGTTCGGCGGCGTCGGCGGGGTCTACGGCGGTGACGATGCGGGGGAGGGGGGCGTCGTAGTCGCCCTCCAGGATGACGTAATCGTAGGGGGCGAGGAGGGGGAGGAGGGAGGGGAGGGGGAGCTCCTGGGGGAAGAGGAGGGCGGTTTCGGTGGCGGCGCGGGTCAGGACCAGGCTGCTGCCGGCTTGGCGATGGCGGTAGGAGTTGCTGCCGGGGGTATCGATGGTGAAGGGGGTAAGCTGGTGGGGGGAGAGACCGGGGGCTTGGCGGCGGTGGATGCCGGGGCGGCCGCAGGCGATGGATTTGGCGGAGGCAACGGAGAGGCCGGCGGCGGTAAAGGCGCGGATGAGGGCCTCTGCAACGGTAGTTTTACCGGAGCCGCTGACGCCAACGATGGTGATTAGCTTCACAAGGGGACCTCCTTTCCCAAGAGCGGAAAGTTGCCCTTCAAAGGCCCGAAGGGCGCTAAAGTTTGGGTCAAGCCTTTTCAAAGGCTTGCAGGTCCAGGGCAGAGCCCTGGTCGCTCCCCGCAGGGAGCGAAAGGCTTTGGGTGGGGGCGCAAGGGTGTGGATGTGCGCAGAGGTGCGGGGGAGCACAGGGGGACCGGTACGTAGGGATGTGGAGGTACGCAGGGGTGCTGGGGGGCAGTCCCTGCGGGGGAACCCCTCCGTCGCCTGCGGGCATCCCTTCGGGAACGTGCCCTACGGCGGTTGGCCGTAGGGGCTGCTTCGCAGCCCTTTGGGGGGGGACGGCTTGCGGGTTCTGACTGGTGCTTGGCCGTTCCTTTACAGGCCGTAGGCCGCGGTCCAAAAACAGCGGCTTTTGGGTGGGGCTGGGGCCAATCGCAGTTTTTCGCCCACCCAACCAGGAAGCGCAAACCGCGGCCGGGGTTAGGAGTAGCCGCTATCTCCCCAAAACAGCCCGCTGCGCGCCGAAGGCGCTGTAAGCGGGCGCATTTTGGGACCACCAGCCTAAAGCCTGTCCCCCGTACCGGGCTTGTCCCCAGGGAACGACCGGGGAAAAGCTGCTCCCCGGCCAAATCATACGATACGATGCGTATATTATGACGAAGTTTATACATTTGGCAGTGCTCCAAGCAGCCAAACACTCACACCCCGTTCACATGACTCCGAATCCGCTCAATAATCATGTCCAGCGCCACCAGGTTGTGCCCGCCCTCCAGCATCACAATGTCCGCGTACTTGCGGCTGGGCTGCACATACTGCTCGTGCATCGGCTTTACGGTGGTCAGATACTGCCCCACCACGCTCTCCAGCGTCCGCCCCCGCTCCTTGACATCCCGGAGAATCCGCCGCAGAATCCGGGTGTCGGCGTCGGTGTCCACGTAGATCTTGATGTCCATCTGCTCCCGGAGGGCCGGGTCGTGGAAGATCAGGATCCCCTCTACAATAATCACCTTGGTGGGGCGGATCTCCACCGTCCGGTCGGTGCGGTTGTAGATGGAGTAATCGTAAACGGGGCAGAGGATCGCCTCCCCCGCCCGGAGCCGCCGCAGGTGCTCCGCCATCATGGCGGTGTCGAAGGTGTCCGGGTGGTCGTAGTTTAGCTTGGTCCGCTCCTCGTAGGTCAGCTCGTCGTGCTGCTTGTAGTAGTTGTCGTGGTAGATGACGCTGACCTCCTCCCCAAAGTATTCCTTGATCTTTTGGGTGACGGTGGTTTTGCCGCTGCCGGTGCCTCCGGCGATTCCGATGACCATGGTTTTGCTGCTCATGTCGTTTTCCCCCTTGCTTTTGTCTGTCCCTCGGCGGTCGTGGCCCTCCCGCCGCTTCATCTGTCCTTCTGGATCTCCTCCGGCGACGCCGGGGGGAAGCCCCTCAGGGCCGGGTGGCCGGTAAGGGCGCTGACAATCCGCCAGCCCTGCCGGGCCTCCGCCGCGTTTTGGGGGATGGGCAGAAACCCCAGGTCCAGGTAGACCTTTACCGCCAGCCAGGAGGTGGTTTGGGTGGGGATTTTGGCGTGGGTGTAGCCCAGGTCCCGCATCCTTTGCAGGGTGTGGGCGATAAGCGGCTTGGAAAGCCCCCGCCCCTGGCAGTCCCGGCGCACCGCCACCCAGTGGAGCCAGCCGGAGCCGCTGGGGTCGCCGTGGATGACGTCAAAGTAGGCGCTGGCGGTGGCGACCTTCTCCCCGGCGGCGTTCTCTACAAACACCATCCGCCGGGGGAGCTCCGCTTCGTGGCTGCCAAAGTACTGCGCCCACAGCTCCAGGCCCCGCTCCCGGGTGTCGAATTCCTTGGCGGACTGCTCGATGGCCAGCCAGCTTTCCCGGTCCCCCGGGCGGTAGAGGGTAAAGCGGTAGCCCGCCGGGAGGGGGTGGCTGGGCAGGTGGTCAAGGTCACGCTCCAGTTGCAGGTCGTAGTAGCGGATGCGGTCGTCCAGGTTGTCGTACTGGGTGGGTAGGGTCATGGTGGTTGTCCTCCGGTTGTTTTTTGGGTGTGGTGGGGGGGAGGGTTGGGGCTGGTGGGCCCAAAATGCGCCCGCCTCCTGCGCCTTCGGCGCGCGGCGGGCTGTTTTGGGGAGATAGCGGCTACTCCTAACCCCGGCCGCGGTTTGCGCTTCCTGGTTAGGAGGGCGGTACCCCGCCATTGGCCCCATCCCCACCAAAACGCCGCTGTTTTTGGACCGCGGCCTGACGGCCTGTAAAGGAACGGCCAACGGTAAGCAAGCACCGGCCAAAGCCCGCAAATCGTCCCTCCAAAGGGCTGCGAAGCAGCCCCTACGGCCAACCGCCGAAGGCGGCTCTTAGGCCGTGCCTCCCCTGAAAGGGGAGGTGTCGCCCGCAGGCGACGG
>JAAWGY010000056.1 GCA_022795575.1 Angelakisella sp.
GAAAGCCATCAAGGCTTCCTGCGTTTTTGGGGCTTCGGCAGCTGAAAAAGCTCCTCGCCCAGCTGTATGCCGCCAATTCTGATGATTGCTATAAAACCCAGCCACAAGCCCCCCAACACCCCCAAACCAACCAAGCGCCAGCCTTGCCCCCGCCACATACCGGCGGGCAAAGCAGCCAGTTACCAAGAGGAGGGATCCCCGTGTCCTTTACCCAGCGGGCCAAAAACGAAATCATGGAAAACCGGGCCCTCCGGTCCCGCTTCAAGAACCAGCAGAGCTACGGCCTGCTGCTCTTTGGCCGCAGCTTTGGGCCGGGGAGCGTCACCCTGGCCACCCGGCAGCGGGAGGTGGCCCGGTACTACGCCGCCGCCATCACCCGGGCGGTGCCCCTGGCCGGCACCATCACCACCCGGGAGGATACCGCCGGGGGGCAGTCCGCCTACCGGGTGCGGGTAGACGCCGCCGCCGACCGCCGGGGGCTGCTGAACCGCTTCGCCATGCTCTACCCGGAGGGCGTCACCTACGAGCTGCTGGGGGGGGACGAGGGGGCGGGGGCCTTTGTGGGGGGAGCCTTCCTCAGCTGCGGCAGCCTGGCCGACCCGGAGAAGAAGTACCACCTGGAGTTCGCCCCGCCCCGGCCCGAGACCGCCGCCATCCTGGCCGGCGTCTTGGGGGAGGTGGGCTTTCTGCCCAAGACGTCGGAACGCCGGGGCCTGCCCATCATCTACACCCACGACAGCGGCCAGATCGAGGACCTGCTCACCTTCATCAGCTGCCCCCTGACCAGCATGGAGATCATGGAGACCAAAATCCTGAAGGAGCGGCGCAACGCCGCCAACCGGGCCGCCAACTGCGACAACGCCAACATCGATAAGGTGGTGGGGGCGGCGGAGGGCCAGATCCGGGACATCCGGCTGCTGATGGGGGAGCAGGGGCTTACCGCTTTGCCGGAGGAGCTGCGGGAGCTGGCCCGGCTGCGGCTGGAAAACCCGGAGGCGTCGCTGCGGGAGCTGGGGGCCCGGCTGGGGCTCTCCCGGTCCGGGGTGAACCACCGGCTCCAGAAGCTGGCCCAGCTGGCGGCGCCGCTGCGGGCGGGGGAGGAGGGATGAAGGAGCTGATCCTGCTGGGGGGCCCTATGGGGGTAGGCAAGACCACCGCAGGGCGACTGCTCCGGGACAAGCTGGCCCCCGCCTTTTTCCTGGACGGGGACTGGTGCTGGGATATGTCCCCCTTTGACCCCTGCGAGGAGAACCGCCGGATGGTGCTGGACAACATCGCCCACCTGCTCGCCGCCTTTTTGGATAACCCCGGCTGTGGGGCGGTGGTGTTCTGCTGGGTGATGGATCGCCCGGAGATCATCCGGGATGTGCTGGCCCCCCTGGCGGGGAAGGAATACCGGCTCCACTGTTTTTCGCTGACGGCATCGCCGGAGGAGCTGGCCCGGCGGGTGGCCGGGGATGCAGCCCGAGGGCTGCGGGGCCCCGGGGCGGTGGGGGAAAGCCTTGCCCGGCTGCCCCGGTACGAGGCTCTGAATACCGTAAAGATTGACACCACCGCCCTTTCCCCGGAGGAGACGGCGGAGGCGCTGAAACAGAAAATACGCCCATAGAGCCTGTTCAAGATCTCCCTGCACACCACCTTAACGGGTATCTTGCCGCCCTGGGGCAAGTATTCCGGCGATTTTTCGCCTTGCAGAGCGGAAAAATACCCGCCAATTCGGTGCACCGGAAGATCTTGAATAGGCTTGTAGAGGCAGAAAGGGAACGGCACAGTGAAACGCTGCATTGTCAAAGCCGATATCGTCTGAACGCAATAACAAAAACGGAGGGAATGAAAATGACGGTATCGGCTCTCTATCCCCGCACCGGGGATACCCAAACCATCTACCTGCAAAGCGCCATTACCGACCCCGGCATCACCGTTGGGGAGTACACCATCTACAACGACTTTGTCCACGACCCCCGGGATTTTCAGCGCAACAACGTCCTCTACCACTACCCTGTCAACCACGACCGGCTGGTGATCGGGCGGTACTGTTCCATCGCCTGCGGGGCGAAATTCCTCTTTAACAGCGCCAACCACACCCTAAGCTCCCTTTCCACCTATCCCTTTCCCATCTTCTACGAGGAGTGGGGGCTGGACAAGGGGAAGGTGGCCTCCGCCTGGGACAACAGGGGGGATATTGTGGTGGGCAGCGACGTCTGGATCGGCTACGAGGCGGTGATCCTGGCAGGAGTCACCATCGGGGACGGGGCGGTAATTGGCGCCCGGGCGGTGGTGACAAAGGACGTGCCCCCCTACACCATCGTGGGGGGCGTCCCGGCAAAGCCCATCCGGCGGCGCTTCCCGGAGGATACCATCCGGCGGCTGCTGGCGCTGCGGTGGTGGGACTGGCCCCGGGAGCGGATTGCCCAAAACCTTGCGGCCATCCGGGCCGGGGATGTTGACCGGCTAAGATAACAATCAAATCAAAGAAAAAAGCTCCCGCCAGCCTCCTGTGGGCGCAGGCGGGAGAAGGGAGAAGGGAGACTGTTATTGATGAAACGTGTACTTGCAATCGGGTTTGCCGCGCTGCTGCTGACCGCCTGCGCCGCCACGGGACAAGCCCCCGGGGTGCCCCCCGCCCCGCCGGAACCCCCCTCCTCTGTTTCGGTGCCCGGGCCGTCCTCCCCGGCGCCCGAGCCCGCCCCGCCGGAATCGTCTTCATCGGAGCCGGTGCCGCTGCCGGAGGATTCTTCCTCCCAGCCGGGGGAGCCGGCACCCGCCCCGGAGCCGGACAGCCGGCCCCTGCCGCCCCAGAAGGAGGTAAACCCGGACGCTGGCTTTGGGAATAGCGCCCCGGACTTTGGGAACGAGGACTATGCCGGGGTGGTGAACCGCCGGGCAGACCCGCTGTGGGAGGCCCTGAATCCAGCCCTGAAAGCCATCGAGGACGACTACAGCGGCTACGAGGTTTTTGTGGAGGACGAGAGCCTGGAGGTGGTGCTGGAGATCGGCGTCATCCATGAGGACAAGGTGGACCAGTTCCTGGCAGACTGGACCGGACCGGCCTGGGACCGGGTGGAAAAGAGCCCGGGAAGCTGGTCGGTGGCAGAGCAGGAAGCATTTGCCGCCGCAGTGGCAAAGCTGGACCTGGGGCCGGGAGTCGAGCTCTACGGGAGCCGGGAATTGGGGATGGGGGAAATGGTGCTGGTGACAATCCGGTCTGACGACACCGTCAGTGAACCCCAGGCCCAATGGGACGGATGGTGCCAAAGGGTAAAGGACTTCGCCAAGGAGAGAAACAACCCGGTGGAGATGCTTGTATTTATGGATGCGCCCTCCCGGCCCATATCCAATGGCAGCAACCCCGATACATAACACCCACACAGGAAAGGATAGGTGACAGCCATGACCGACTTTGTCCACCTCCACGTCCACACCGAGTACAGCCTGCTGGACGGGGCCTGCAAACTGAACGAGCTGGCGGCCCGGGCCAAGGAGTTAGGCCAGGAGGCGGTGGCCATCACCGACCACGGGGTGATGTACGGCGCCATCGATTTTTACAATGCCGCCCAAAAGGCAGGGGTAAAGCCCATCATCGGCTGCGAGGTCTATGTGGCCCCCCGGGGCCGGGGGGATAAGGACCCCCAGAAGGACAAGCGCCCCTACCACCTGGTCCTGCTCTGCAAGGATAACACCGGCTACCAAAACCTCTGCTGGCTGGTCTCCCGGGGGTATACCGAGGGCTTCTACTTTAAGCCCCGCATCGACCGGGAGCTGCTCCCCGGCCACACCGAGGGGCTCATCTGCCTTTCCGCCTGCCTGGCCGGGGAGGTGCCCCGGGCCCTTACCGCCGGGGAGTACGAAAAGGCCCGGGAGGCCGCCACCTGGTACCGGGACCTCTTTGGCGCGGAAAACTACTTTATCGAGGTGCAGAACCACGGCATCCCGGAGCAGATCCGCATCCTGCCCCAGCTCATCAAGCTTTCGGAGGAGCTGGGGGTGGGCCTTGCCGCCACCAACGATACCCACTACCTCCGCAAGGAGGACCACGACCTCCAGCACCTGCTCCTCTGCATCCAGACCGGCCACACGGTGGAGGAGGAGATGGACCTGGAGTTCCCCACCCGGGAGTTCTACCTCAAATCCGGGGACGAGATGGCGGAGCTGTTCCGGGCCATCCCCTCCGCCGTCGCCAACACGGTGGAGATTGCCCGGCGGTGCAACGTGACCTTCGAGTTCGGCAAAACCAAGCTGCCCCGGTTTGAGGCGCCAAACGGCGAGGACAACGTGGACTACTTCTTCCGCCTCTGCCGGGAGGGCTTTGTCCGCAGGTACGGCGAAAACGCCCCCCAGGGGCACCGGGACCGGCTGGAATACGAGCTCTCGGTGATCCACAGGATGGGGTACGTCAACTACTACCTGATCGTCTACGACTTCATCAACTACGCCCGCAGCGTGGGCATCCCGGTTGGGCCGGGGCGGGGCTCGGGGGCCGGCTCCATCGCCGCCTACTGCATCGGCATCACCGGCATCGACCCCATCCAGTTCGGTCTCCTCTTTGAGCGGTTCCTCAACCCGGAGCGGGTGAGTATGCCGGACTTTGACATCGACTTCTGCGGTGTCCGCCGCCAGGAGGTCATCGACTACGTGGTGCGCAAGTACGGGGAGGACCACGTGGCCCAGATCGTCACCTTCGGCACCATGGCGGCCCGGGGTTCCATCCGGGACGTGGGCCGGGCCCTGGGCCTGCCCTACGCCACGGTGGACCAGGTGGCCAAGATGGTGCCCATGGAGCTGAAGATCACCCTGAAGAAAGCCATCGAGGGCTCCAGGGAGCTCCGGGAGCTGATGGAATCCGACCCCAAGATCAAGCAGCTGGTGGAGCTGGCCCAGCAGGTGGAGGGGATGCCCCGCCACGCCGGCACCCACGCCGCCGGGGTGGTTATCACCCACGACACGGTGGAAAGCTATGTCCCCCTCGCCAAAAACGACGAGGCCATCGTCACCCAGTACACCATGACCACCCTGGAGAAGCTGGGCCTCCTGAAGATGGATTTCCTGGGCCTGCGGAACCTCACCGTCATCGACGACACCGAAAGGATGATCCGACGGCAGCAGCCGGATTTTTCCATGGAAAAAATCCCCCTGAACGACCCCGACGTCTTCCGGATGCTCTCCGCCGGCGATACCAGCGGGGTGTTCCAGATGGAATCCGGGGGGATGCGCCGGGTGATCAGCCAGCTGCAGCCAACCTCCATCGAGGATATCATCGCCACCATCGCCCTCTACCGCCCCGGCCCCATGGAGTCCATCCCCAGGTACCTGGAGTGCCGCCACAACCCGGATAAGGTGGTGTACCGCACCCAGCAGCTGCGCCCTATCCTGGACGTTACCTATGGTTGCATCGTCTACCAGGAGCAGGTGATGCAGATCTGCCGGGAGCTGGCAGGGTACAGCTACGGCCAGGCCGACCTGGTCCGCCGGGCCATGAGCAAAAAGAAGGCCGACGTGATGGAGAAGGAGCGGGCCCACTTTTTGGAGGGGTGCCGCAAAAACGGCATCCCCGCCAAGGTGGCGGAGGAGATCTTCCACGAAATGAGCGCCTTTGCCGCCTACGCCTTCAACAAATCCCACGCCGCCGCCTACGGCTTTGTCTGCTACCAAACCGCCTACCTCAAGTGCCACTACCCCAAGGAGTACATGGCCGCCCTCCTCACCAGCATTTTGGACAGCACCACCAAGGTCATCGAGTACATCGACGAGTGCAACCGGCTGGGGATCCGGGTGCTGCCCCCCCGGATCAACGAGAGCGGGGAGGGCTTTACCACCGGGCCGGAGGGAATCCGGTTTGGCCTGCTGGCGGTGAAAAACCTGGGGGCGGGGGCTATCCGGGAGGTCATCGCCCAGCGGGAGGAGAACGGGCCCTACCAAAGCTTTTTGGATTTTGCCCGCCGCACCTATGGGGGGGAGCTGAACAAGCGGGCCATAGAAAGCCTCATCAAAAGCGGGGCGCTGGACGGCCTGGGGGCCAACCGCCGCCAGATGCTGGAGGGCTACCCCAAGGTGGCGGAGGTGCTGGCCGCCCGGGAGCGGTGGAGGAGCACCGGCCAGATGAGCCTGTTTGGGGAGGAGCCGGACGACGAGGAGCTGTCGCTGCCCCTGCTGGAGGAGGACGACCCCGCCCTGCTGCTGGCGGGGGAGAAGGAGGTCACTGGCCTGTACATCTCCGGCCACCCCATGTCCCAGTACGAAAGCCTCTACACCCAGTACGGGGCGGTTAAGCTGATCCGCATTACCGATACGGAAAGCGGCCAGAGCTACGACAACGCCGTGGTCTACGTCATGGGGATGATCACCGCCAAGCGGCTGAAGCTTACCAAAAGCGGGGAGAACATGGCCTTTTTGACGGTGGAGGACATGACCGGCGCCATGGAGGTGCTGGTCTTCCCCCGGGTTTACGCCGACCACGCCGCGCGGCTTACCGCCGGCAGCCCGGTCTTTCTGCGGGGGCGGGTGTCGCTGCGGGAGGAGGAGGCCGCCAAGCTGATTTTGGAGGACGCCATGACCCTGCCGGAGCGGGCGGCGGGCCCCATGGAGGAGCGCCCCGCCTATGCCGCCGGAGGCCGCGGACGGCGGCAGGACCCGGCGGCGGAGGTGGCCTCGGCCCCGGCCCCCAGCACCCGTGGCGGGTTGTACCTGCTGGTGGAGGAGATGGAGTCCCCGGAGGCCAAGCGGGCCAAGCTGCTGCTACAGATCTTTGACGGGGGCTGTCCGGTCTACTTCCAGCTGAAAAACGCCAAAAAGCTGCTGCGGGCCCCCCGGAGCCTGTGGTGCGACCCCAACCCCGTCCTGCTGCGGGAGCTGGGGGTGACGCTGGGTAGCGAGAATGTAAAAAAACGGGACTGAGGGCCGATTTCTTTGTCAAAAACGTTCCTTTACTTCCCCGGCGTAAGGGGGTAAAATAGGAGCAGAAGCTACAAGTTTTCCGGCGGCGGGGGGCTGTACCCGCCCTACGGGACAGGAGGTATATTATGATGAACGAGAAAATGATCACCATTGGTGTCCTGACCAGCGGGGGCGACGCCCCGGGGATGAACGCCGCCGTGCGGGCGGTGGTGCGCACCGGCATTACCCGGGGCCACCGGATGGTGGGGATCCGCCGGGGGTACGAGGGGCTCCTCAACGGCGAGGTGGAGGAGATGAAGCTGCGCAGCGTCAGCGAGATCATCCAGCGGGGGGGCACCGTGCTGTACACCGCCCGGTGCGAGGAGTTTAAGACCGAGGAGGGCCTGAAAAAAGGGGTGGAGATGTGCCACAAGCTGGGCATCGACGGCCTGGTGATCATCGGCGGCGACGGCTCCTTTAAGGGCGCCCGGAACCTTTCCAACGCCGGCATCCCCTGCATCGGCCTCCCCGGCACCATCGATAACGACATCGCCTCTACCGAGTACACCATCGGCTTTGATACCGCCGTAAACACGGTGGTGGAGAGCGTGGACCGCCTGCGGGACACCTCCCAATCCCACGACCGCTGCTCGGTGGTGGAGGTGATGGGCCGCCGGGCGGGGCACATCGCCATCTACGCCGGCATCTCCTGCGGGGCCATCGCCACCCTGATCCCGGAGCGCCCCTACGACCTGGACCGGGACGTCATCGCCCGGATGCGGGCCACCCTGAAGACCGGCAAGCACCACTTCATCGTCATTGTGGCGGAGGGGGTGGGCAACACCCAGGAGATTTGCAGCTACATCCAGGAGAAGACCGGTATCGAAAGCCGCCTTACCGTCCTGGGCCACGTCCAGCGGGGGGGCACCCCCACCGCCCAGGAGCGTGTCCACGCCAGCGTCATGGGCTTCCGGGCAGTGGAGCTGCTGGAGCAGGGCAAGGGCAACCGGGTGGTGGGCATCCAGAACAACCGCATCGTGGATTACGACATCAACGAGGCGCTGGATATGGTGAAGGACATCGACGAATATCTGTACAAGGTGGCTTACGAGATCTCCATCTGATCCCCTGGCAGAACAGAACAAAAAGGACCGCGGGGCGTTTTTTTGGCCCGCGGTCCTTTTTTGCCCCAAAACGGAGGAAAGGGCGTGCGTTGCCAATCCCCCTGTTTTTTTGCTATAATTGACAAAACACCTTTGCCCTGAACCTAACCCATGGAGCCCCAAAGGAGGCGTTTTTATGAGCCGGCATCAATACCCCGCCCCTATGCCCTCCTCCCCGGAGGACGCCCTCAGGCTGCTTTACATCTCCCGGGACCAGTACAGCGGGGACTGGAACTCCAGCCTGCACACCCATGGCTGTGCCGAGCTGTTTTTTATCACGGGGGGCCACGGGCGCTTCCGCACCCGGCGGGAGGAATTCCCGGTGGCCATCCACGACGCCATCATCGTCAACGCCAACGTCCCCCATACCGAGGTCAGCCAGCTGGACAGCCCCCTGGAATACACCGTCCTGGGGGTGGAGGGGCTGGAGACCATGGCCGGCGCCGAGGGCTACACCATGCTCCACCTCCGCGCCGGCTGGGAGGAGCTGATGAACTGCCTGCTGCTGATGCTCCAGGAGGCGGGGGAGGCGCTGCCCGGTTACGAGCGGATCTGCCGGAGCCTTTTGGATGTGGTGCTGGTCCGCCTGAGCCGCCAGCGGGACTTTGCCCTCTCCGGCGAGGCCGCCGACACCCGGTCCAGCCGGGAGTGCGACCTGGTGCGCCGGTACATCGAAAACCACTTTAAGGAGAACCTGAGCCTGGATCAGCTGGCCCAGCTGGCGCACCTCAACAAATATTATCTGGCCCACGCCTTCCGGCGGGAATTTGGCGTTTCTCCGATTAACTACCTCATCTCCCGCCGCATCGAGGAGAGCCGCTTTTTGCTGCGGGAAACCGACCACACCCTCTCCCTCATCGCCCAGATCCTGGGCTTTTCCTCCGCCAGCTACTTTTCCCAGTGCTTCCGGCGGGTGGAGGGGATCAGCCCCATGGAGTACCGCCGGCAGCAGCGATAACCCGGATGATTGTGTATCCTGCACATAAGCTGCGAACGGGCCTTGTGTAAATTATACCAAATTACAAAAAGAGCAATATTTCTAAAGAAATGCGCAACAATCGAATTGTTTCACCTCCGGAGAAAAGCTATACTGGTTCATACAAGGACTGGTTCACCCAGTCACAGCGCAGAAAGAAAATGTTCCCCTAAGTTGAAGGAGGTAAAACAGATGAAGAAGCTTCTCAGTATCCTGCTGGCCATGACCCTGGTGCTGTCCATGGCTGCCTGCGGCGGCAACGGCGGCAACGGCGGCTCCAGCGCGCCGGCCCCCAGCACCCCCGCCGGCTCCAGCACCCCGGACGCCGCAACCCCCCCGCCCGCCCAGGAGGACGTGACCATCACCGTGGCCGCCCTGGCCTCCGGCTATGAGGAAGCCCACCCCGGTATGTGGAAGGAGGTCTGCGACGCCTTTACCGCCCAGACCGGCATCAAGGTCGAGCTGATCTGCGACAAGAACCTGGAGGACGTCATCGGCCCCGCCATGCAGGGCGGCGACTTCCCCGATGTCATCCACCTGGCCACCGGCCGTGACAAGGGCCTCACCGAGCAGTTCATCAAGGACCGCAACATCGCGGAGATCACCGACGTCCTCTCCATGACCGTCCCCGGCGAGAGCGTCAAGGTCTCCGATAAGATCGTCGGCGGCTTTACCGACACCTCTGTCACCAACCCCTATGGCGACGGGCAAGACCTACCTGGCCCCCATGTTCTACTCCCCCTGCGGCCTCTTCTACAACGCGGACCTCTTTGCAAAGAAGGGCTGGACCGTCCCCGCCACCTGGGATGAGATGTGGGCGCTGGCCGACAAGGCCAAGGCCGAGGACCCCAATATGTACCTCTTTACTTATCCCACCACCGGCTACTTTGACGCCTTCCTGTACGCCCTGATGTACTCTGTGGGCGGCGCCGATTTCTTCAACCAGGCCACCACCTATGCCGAGGGCGTTTGGGATACCCCCGAGGCCAAGGAGTGCTTCGACATCATCGCCAAGCTGGCCAGCTACACCAACCCTGTCACCCCCGCCCAGGCCAACGACCAGGACTTCACCCAGAACCAGCAGCTGGTGCTGGATAACAAGGCCCTGTTTATGCCCAACGGCACCTGGATTGTGGGCGAGATGGCCGAGGCCCCCCGTGTGGACGGCTTTAAGTGGGGCATGACCGCCCTGCCCGCCGCCAAGGCCGGCGGCAACGGCGCCAGCTACTGCTGGCTGGAGCAGGCCTGGATCCCCGCCGGGGCCCCCAACCTGGATGCTGCCAAGCAGTTTGTGGCCTTCCTGTACAGCGACGCGGCCTGCGCCATCTTCGCCAAGGGCGGCGCCGTGCAGCCTGTCCCCGGCCTCACCGATAACCTGGAGGGCGACAACAAGCTGTTCTATGCCATCTACGACAACGGCGCCGACGCCGCCATGGGCAACTTTGCCGCCTACAACGCGGTGGCCGGCCTGGGCACCGTCCGGGAGGTCTTCCTGGATCCCGTCAACAACCTGGTCAACGGCACCCTCACCCAGGAGCAGTGGATCAGCGACGTTAAGGCCGCCAGCGACCAAATGCGGGCCAACCTGATGGGCTAAGCGCCCCTTAGAAGCTGTTTAGTATCTATTCAAAAGCAAACGAATAAAAGCGAGAGAAAACATTTGAAAAGAGTTCTGCAATTTGCGCTCGCAGTTTTTCCAAAG
>JAAWGY010000057.1 GCA_022795575.1 Angelakisella sp.
GCGCGCGGCGGGCTGTTTTGGGGAGAAAGGCCCTACTCCTAACCCCGGCCGCGGTTTGCGCTTCCCCGCCAGCAGGCTACATAACCGCAATAGCCCCCAGCCTCACCCAAAAGCCGCTGTAAAAAACCGCGGCCTGACGGCCTGCAATAGAACGGCAGGGCCTGTGCCAAAAACACAAGCCCTGCCGTTGTGATAGCCGTCCTGGGGAATTTCGCTCCTGCGGGAGCGACCAGGGCGCTGCCCTGGACCTGCAAGCCTTTGAAAAGGCTTGACCGAAACTTTTAGATACCGTACCGGCGGACGCTGTGCGCAGATTGGCAAGCAGCGGCCTTCGTCGTACCTGTATGGAGAAGGGGCGAAAGGTTATTTGACAATCTCGCCGTAAACCACCCCGGACATCCCGGCAGCATTGGCCTCGTCAGTGTCAAAGTGGGCAAAGGTGGCAAAGCTGGGGGAAACACGAACCACCACATCGCCGAAGATGGTGGTACGGTCAGCAGTCTCCACCTTCAGGGAAACAATCTCCTTATCCGCTACCCCCATAGCAGCAGCATCCTCCGGAGTGGTGTGAATGTGCCGCTTGGCAGCAATGACACCCTCGGTGATCTCCACCTCTCCGCAGGGCCCCACCAGCTTGCAGCCGGGAGTACCAGCCACGTCGCCGGATTCCCGCACAGGAGCAGCAACGCCAATGCTGCGGGCGTCGGTCAGGGAAATCTCCACCTGGTCCTTGCCGCGGCAGGGGCCCAGGATGGAAACGCCGGAGAGGGTGCGCTTGGGGCCCACCACGTCAATCCGCTCGGCGCAGGCAAACTGCCCGGGCTGGGAGAGGTCCTTTTTGGGGGTGAGGGTAGCACCCTTGCCAAAGAGTGTCTCCAGAGTCTGCTGGGTGACATGGACGTGACGGGCGGAAGTTTCGATCTGTACCTTAGCCATAGTTTTGTTCCTCCATTTTGTTGTGATGGTTGCCGGGGTTGGAAAGGTCTTGAATCGGCTTTGAAACCATTATACTACAACCCTTGGAAAAACTCCACACCGGGGACGAAAAAAAGGGGGATTTTTCTGCCCAATACCGCCGGAGGCCAAATACCCCCCTCCCCGAAAAACCGTCTTTTCAACCTCCCCCGTCTCTGGTATAATAGGATTGGTATTTTCCCCAAAATCCGACAGAAAAGGCAGGTGCTGCATGGTATGTATGAGAATATGGAGGAGCTGCGGCAGGAGGTGCTGCAGTGCCAGGGCTGCGGCCTATGCGCCACCCGGCACAACGTGGTGTTTGGCGTAGGCGCCCCAGGGGCAAAAATCATGCTGGTGGGCGAAGGCCCCGGGGAAAACGAGGACCTCCAGGGGGAGCCCTTTGTGGGGCGCAGCGGCCAGCTGATGGATAAGATGCTGGAGTACGCTGGCCTCTCCCGCAAGAAAAACATCTATATCGCCAATATGGTCAAGTGCCGCCCGCCCCAAAACCGGGATCCCGCCCCGGACGAAATCGCGGCCTGTATGGGGTGGCTGCGCAACCAGACCGCCATCCTCCGCCCCGCCATCATCGTCTGCATTGGCCGGGTGGCTGCCGTCAGCCTGATCCAGAAGGATTTTAAGGTGACAAAGCAGCACGGCCAGTTTATCGAGAAAAACGGTACCCTGATGATGGGCACCTTCCACCCGGCGGCGCTGCTGCGCAACCCGGTAAGCAAGCCCGCCGCCATGGAGGACCTCCTGGGGCTTGCCGCCAAGGCCAAGGAGCTGGGCCTGCCCCTGTAAGCCTCCTCTTCCCAGAACAACAAGCGCCACCCCCTCCCGAGATGGGAGGGGGTGGCGCTTTTGCGTCGATTGGCACGGCTTGCTATGTAACGCCGCGGCGATGTCAGGACGGGCTCTCGCCCTCGTCAGAGGATGGCTCATCTGCCGAATTGCCTGGGTCCTCCACGCTGGAGGGACTGGCTTCCTCCCCGCCGCCCTGGTCCTCGTTGGCCGGGGGATTGGTGTCGGGCTCCGGCTCTGGATCAGGCTCGGGTTCCGGCTCAGGCTCAGGCGGCTCGGGGGGTGTTGTTTCCGGCGGAGGCGGCTCACTGGAGGAGGGGGACTCCGGCGGAGGCGGCTCGCTGGAGGAGGGAGACTCCGGCGGGGGCGGATTGCTGGAGGAGGGTGTCTCCGGCGGAGGCGGCTCGCTGGAAGAGGGGGACTCCGGCGGAGGCGGGTTGCTGGAGGAAGGGGACTCCGGCGGAGGCGGATTGCTGGAGGAGGGTGTCTCCGGCGGGGGCGGGTTGCTGGAGGAGGGCGGCGCCACCGGGTCCTTGATGCTGTCGATGGCGTTCTTGATGCTGTTCCAGTCCTTGGCGTTGTCCTTGGCGTCCTCCAGCTTCTTGCGGGCAGTGGGGTCGGTGAGCTTGCTTAGGGCGTCATTGTACTCCTTCTCGTGCTGCTCCTTCTCCTGCTTCAGCTGGTCCAGGGTCTTGCCGCTGGTGTCCCCCAGCCACTTCTTGTTGGCGTTGATGAACTCCTGGAGCTCCTTTTTGTTCTTGGCGTCCCGCTCCTCGATGGCCTTCTCCACCGCCGCCTTAAGGTCATTGAGGTTATTGTAGCGGTTGGGGTCGATGCCCAGCTCCTGGAGCAGGTTGCGGTTCTGGTCGATGTAGTCCTGGAGCAGCTTCTTCTGTTGCTCGGCGCTCTGCTTGGCGATGGCGTCATCCACCGCCTTCTTCAGGGAATCCAGGTCGTTGTACTTGGAGGGATCAATGCCCAGGTCGCTAAGCAGCTGCTTGTTCTGGTTGATGTAGTCCTGGAGGGCCTTACGGGCGGCGTCGGCCCCCTTCTTCTGCTCGATGAGCTTCTGGATCTCCTCCCAGCTGCCGGCGCTGCGGATTTCGGACTCGGAGAGGCCGGCCTCCTCCGCCATGCGGCGGCGCTCCTCGCTAAGCTTGATCCGCTTGCTGAGGGAATATCCCTCCTCCTCCCCGGTGAGGAAGAGCTCGAATTCGTCCCGGCGGCGGTCGATGAGGGCCAGCATCGTCTCCAGGTCCTCGCTCTCCCGCTCGTCGTAGGTCAGGTACTGCTGGGCCAGCTTCTCCCGGCGGTCGGCAAGGGCCTTCTGCTCCTCGGGGGAAAGGGTTTCCATCTCCTCCTTGGTGAGCCACTTGCTGTTGGCCTTTTTGGCGGCCTCCTCCTGCTGGCGCTTCAGCTCGGCCTCCTGCTGGCGCTGGAGGTAGCTGTACCACTCGGCAGGCATGACGGGGTTGGTGTTGATGGTGGCGCCGGCCACGTCCACGTCGGTGGATTCCCCCTCCCGCACCTTGCGGGCAAAGACGACAAACCGGGCGATGCGGTCCCCCGTCTCGCTCTTAAAGGTGTAGTCGCAGGTGGAAAGGGTCAGGAGCTTGTCATCGGTGCGGACATCCACCTTGGTGTTGAGGATGGACCGCTCCCGGATTTTGTTGACAAACTCGGTCATGGCGGCGTCGCTTTCCTTTTCGATAAAGCTGTGGTACAAAAAGTCCGGGTCGTCCTTTTTGCAGACCACCACGCCAAAGATCTTGTACATCCCCTCGTAGTAAACGCTGTCGTACTGCACCAGGGGGTGCTGGCGGTAGTATTCGATGGATTTATACCCCAGCAGCTCGCCGAACATCTGGCCGTCGTTCATGTTGTGGGCGTAGATGACGGTGTTGGTGCTGGGCTCCCGCTGGGCCACCCGCCAGTCCACAAAGGCGACGCCGTGCTGGTTATCGGCCCGGGTAAAGTCCCGGCGCTCGTAGTATTCGTTGTCGCTGGTCTGCACCACCGGCATATCCAGGTACTGGGTGCCCTCGATCTTGATCCAGCCGGCGATGTCGTCGTTTTGGGCGTAGAGGGCGGCAAACTTGGGCAGATACCCGGAGGGGTAGCCGTCCACGTCCTCCGGCTGGATGTCCGAGTTGCTGTAGGCGGCCTGCTGGTCCTGGATAAGGCCCTTGTTCTTGTGGGATTCCGCGTAGACGCTGGCGATGTAGATGATACACCCCACAAAGATGGCCAGGGAAAGGCCCAGGATGCCCAGCTTGAGGCCGTCCTGGCGGGTAAGCTTTCCTTTTAGGATCCGCTGGAGAAGATTCATGTCGTCTGCTTCCTTTTCATGGCGTTGGGACTGCCGGGGGCCGGCCGGCTCCTTTTCGGCCCCCTGGGGCCGGCCCTTGGGGATGAGGGCGGAAAGGCTCATCGCCGCCCGCTCCCAGGGGGTTTGGCTGCCGGGAACGGCGTGGTTTACCGGCACCCCCCCGGGGAGGGGCTCCGGGTGCTGCTGGGCGTAGAGCCGCAGCATATTCAGCGCCTGCAGGCTGGCGGCGGAGCGGATGGTATCCAGCGGCGCGCCGGCGGGGAGGGTCAGCTTTTTGGCCCACACCTCCCGGCCGTCGGTAAGGGCGGCGTAGATGTACCCCATCTTGGCGTCCCCCGGCTCGTCGCCGCAGGTGACGGCGATGCCCAGGCTGGCCCGGCCGGCCTTGCGCACCGCCACCGCCATGGCGGCGGCCACCCGGCGGCTCACCCCCCCGGCCTCTGTCAGCAGGTGCTTGGAGATGCCCAGCCGCTCCGCTTTTTGGGCGTCGGAGGTCAGGTTCATTCCCCCTGCCAGCACCTTGGCCCCGCCGCTGCCCCCGCTCTTTAGGGCGGCGGCCAGCAGCCCCCCGGTGCCAGCCTCCGCCGAGGAGACGGTGAGCCGGTGCTTGGCCAGCAGCCGGCAGACCTGGTCGGCCAGTGGCTCCCCCCGGGTGCTGGTGAGGAGCGCCCCCAGCCGGTCCGCCACCTGGCGGGCCATGGCGTCACAGGCGTCCTGGGCCGCCTCCTGGCTCCCCCCGGAGGCGGTGATGTGCAGCTCCGCCTCCCCGTTCTGGCTCTGGAGGGCCACCCGGGGGTTCTCGGAGTAAAGGAGGGAGCCCAGCAGCGAACGGATGGGGCTTTCCCCCAGCTCCACCGCCCGCAGCGTCCGCTGGGCGGTGGTGCTGCCCCCCACCCCGGCGAAGAGCTGCCGCACGCCGGAGGAAAAGCAGCCCATCAGCTCCCCCGGCACGGCGGGGAGCACCAGCATCAGCTGCTTTTTGGCGGTGACGGCGTAGCCCTGGACCGGGCCGGCGGGGTTGAGGATCCGGCGGCAGCCGGCGGGGGCCAAAGCGTAGCGCTCCGCCTCCGCCTTGGTCATCCCCCGCTGGGCGTAGCGGCGGGTCAGCTGCCGCACCAGGGCCTGGTCTATGTTGGATTTCAGCCGCAGCCCGTCGCACACCGCCTGGGTCACGGCCTCGGCGGCGTCCGGCTCGGCGGCGGCAAGGATCAGTACCACATCCCCGGCCCGCACCGCCTCCAGCAGCTGGGCGTAAACCTCCGCCCCCCGGGGGGGCACCAGCCGGAAGCTCCCCAGGGAGAGCCCCAGCTGCCGCAGCTCCCCACGGAGGTACTCCCGGCAGCCCTCAAATAGGCTCCGGTGCTGGGTCTCGTTGCCAACTCCGATGATCTCTGCTCGCATAGGATACCTTTAACCTCCAGTATGTTTGTTGGGGCGTGTCCCCAAAGTCGGGGTGCCTGGATTTTTCGCAGGGACACGCCATAGGGCCGCCTGCTGTGGCCCAAAAATCAGCGGTCCATTCCCCGCTGGGTAAGGACGATGAGCTCGGCCTCCGCCGCCGCCTGCTCCAGGAGGGCGGGGTCCAGGCCCATGGCCTCCTCGATGCGGGCCACCTCCGCCGGCCGGGGCCGGGTTTTGGGGTGGCGGGGGGTAAAGACGGTACAGCAATCCTCATAGGGGAGGATGGATGTCTCGAAGGTGTCGATTTTGCGGGCGATGGCCACGATCTCGCTTTTATCCAGCCCGATGGCGGGGCGGAGCACCGGCAGGGCGGTGACGCAGTCGGTGACAGACAGGGCCTGGATGGTCTGGCTGGCCACCTGGCCCACGCTCTCCCCGGTAATCAGCCCCTGGCACCCCTCCCGCAGGGCGATGGCCTCGGCCACCCGCATCATGGCGCGGCGCATCAGCAGGGTAAAGTAGTCCTCCGGGCCCTTGTCCCGCAGCTGCTCCTGTAGCCGGGTAAAGGGCACCACAAACAGGCGGATCCGCCCGGTGTAGGGCAGCAGTCTTTCCGCCAGGGAGACGACCTTCTGCCGGGCCCGGTCGCTGGTGTAGGGGGGGCTGGCAAAGTGGACGGCGATGAGCTCCAGCCCCCGCTTTGCCATCATGTAGCCGGCCACCGGGCTGTCGATGCCGCCGGAAAGGAGCAGCGCCGCCTTGCCCCCGGTGCCGACCGGGATGCCCCCCGCCCCGGGGAGCTGGTCCTTGTGGATGTAGGCGTCCCTCTCCCGGATCTCCACCGTCACCGTCACCTGGGGGTGCTCCACATCCACCCGCAGGTGGGGGAACCTCTCCAGCAGCAGCCCCCCCAGCTCCCGGCAGATCTCCGGGGACTTCATGGGGAAGGACTTATCGCTGCGCTTGGCGTTCACCTTAAAGGTCTTAGCCGCCCCAAGGTCCCGGGCCAGGTAGTCCGGGGCGGCGGCGCGGATGGCCTCCCAGTCCTTGGGCACCACCCGGGCGGGGCAGAGGGCGGCGATGCCGAAGACGGTGGATAGCCGCTCCACCGCCTCCTCCATCCGGATCTCCGGGGAGAGGGGCTCCACGTAGACGGTGGACTGGCTCTTCCAGATATGGAATTTGCCCAGCCCCTCCAGCCGGCGGCGGGCGTTTTTGATCATGGCGTCCTCAAAGGAGGCGCGGTTAAGGCCCTTTAAGACCAGCTCCCCGCATTTTAAGAGGACGATTTCCTTACAGTCGGACATATGGGCGTTTTTCTCCTTGTCGTATGGTATGGTGTCAGCGGACCCTGGCCAGCTCCCGGCACCCCTGCTCCAGCCAGCGGCAGAGCTCGGCCACCTCCCGGGTGGTGTTGTCCCGGCAAAAGCTCACCCGGATGGCGCTGTCAATCCGCCGGGGCGGGAGGCCCATGGCGGTAAGGACGTGGCTTTTGGCCCCCTTGGAGCAGGCGGAGCCGCTGGAAACCGAGATGCCTTTGTCCTCCAGGTAGTGGATCATCACCTCGGACCGGATGCCCGGCAGAGAGAAGTTCACTATATAAGGTGCGCTGTCGGTGCCCGAATTGATGCAGGCCCCGGGGATTTTTTCAAGATTTTTTACAAGACAGTCCCGGAGCTCCCGAAAACGGGCCATATTCTCCTCCCGCCGGTCCCAAAGCTCCCGGGCGGCGACGGCAAAAGCGCAGGCCCCGGGGACGTTCTCGGTGCCGGGGTGGAGGCCCCCCTCCTGCCCCGCGCCGTAGTACAGCGGCTGTAGCCGGGTCCCCTTTTTTACCCAGACGGCCCCGATGCCCTTGGGGGCGTGGACCTTGTGGCCGCTGACGGTGACGATATCCACCCCCCAAAGGGCGGGC
The DNA here is from genome assembly GCA_022795575.1 of Angelakisella sp. Classification (GTDB taxonomy): domain Bacteria; phylum Bacillota; class Clostridia; order Oscillospirales; family Ruminococcaceae; genus Angelakisella. Next base: position 7,407 of record JAAWGY010000057.1, read on the forward strand.
AGGACCAGGAGCTTGCCGAAGCCCTGGACGCAGTCGCAGTGGATGAGCACCCGGGGGTTTTTGCGCCGGGCGGCCCCGGCGATGGAGAGGATGTCGTTTACCGCCCCGGTCTCGCTGTTCACCAGCATCACCGAAAGGAGGACGGTATGGTCGTCCACCGCCTCCTCCACCGCCTCCGGGGTGACGATGCCCTGGGGGGCGGGGGGGAGCAGCACCGCCTCAAAGCCGGTTTCCGTTAGGTGCCGCACCGGGGCCAGCACCGATTCGTGCTCCACCGCGGTGGTGACAACCCTGCTGCCCCGGCGGCGGGCGGCCAGCGCCCCCCCCAGGACGGCCAGGTTGTTGCCCTCGCTGCCGCCGGAGGTGAACCACACCTCCTCCCGCCGGACACGGAGGATTTCGGCCAGCTGCTGCCGGGCGCCGGTAAGGGCCTGCTCGGCCAAAAAGCCCCGGCGGTGGAGGGAGGAGGGGTTGCCGTAGTCCTCGGTCATCACCTCCAGCGCCCGGCGGGCGGCGGCGGGGCTTACCCTGGTGGTGGCGCTGTTATCCAGGTAGATCTCCAAGGGGACAGGGTCCCTCCTTCCACACAAAGATATTTCATATCTATTTAGTATAGCGCATAAAGAGCAGAAGTTCAATTCTTTTCCGACCCTTTCCACCAAGAAGTTGACGGTGGGGAGGGGAAAAGCCGGCCCAAAGGGGAGCTCTTCTTTAGATAAAACGCCCAAAAACGGCAGATATTGCAGGGCGGGAGAAATTTTTTGGGGATAAGCCTTTTCAGCGGCGGGAATTTTGAGTAAAATAGATGGGAAATGATTCTTTGACCCAAGGAGGTTTTATCCCGATGAAACGACTGCTTGCCGCCTTCGCCGCGGCGCTGATGCTGCTTTCCGCCTGCTCCGCCCCCCCGCCCGAGCCCGAGCCCGAGCCGGAGGGCACCGGCCTTACCCGGGAGGACGGCATGACCGTCAACCTGCACATCGGCGGGGAGCCCTCCTCCATCGACCCGGCCTACGCCACCGCCGACGACGGGGGGAGCTACGTGCTGCACCTCTTCGAGGGGCTCACCGCCCTGGGGGAGGACGGCAGGGCTGTCCCTGCCGCCGCCAGCGAGTGGACGGTGGAGGAGGACAAGAACGGCCTGCCCATCTACACCTTTACCCTGCGGGAGGGGCTGAGCTGGAGCGACGGCACCCCGGTTACGGCGGAGGACTTCGCCTATGCCTGGCTCCGGGCCCTGAACCCGGAGGCCGCCTCCCCCGCCGCCCACCAGCTCTACCCCATCCACAACGCCCAGCGGTACCGGGAGGGGGTTCCGGAGGCCGGGGAGGACGGGGCCTTTACCACCCAGTTTACGGTAAAGCCGGAGGAGGTGGGCATTGAGGCGGTGGACGAGACCACCCTGAAGGTGACGCTGGAGGGCCCCTGCCCCGACCTGCCGGAGCTGATGGCCATGCCGGTGTGGTGCCCTGTCCCCAAGGCGGCGGCGGAGGCCAACCCGGACACCTGGACCCAGTCGGCGGCCACCTGCGTCACCAACGGCCGGTACCTCTTAAAGGAATGGAACCACGACAAAAACCTGGTGCTGGTGGAAAACGACCAGCACCGGGACGCCGGAAAGGGGCCCCGGCTGCTGAATTTTGTCCTCAGCGACGACGCCCAGGCGGTGTACAACGACTTTGCGGCGGGGCGGCTACAGTACGCCAGCGCCATCCCCACCCTGGAGCAGGAAAAGGAGGCCCAGGCGGGCACCCTGGAACAGCTGCCCCGGGCGGGGGTGTACTACTACGTCTTTAACGCCGCCAAGGCTCCCTTTGACGACGCCCGGGTGCGCCGGGCCATCTCCCTGGCCATTGACCGCGGGGCCCTTGGGGAGGCGGGGAGCGGCCGGAGCGCGGCCTACGGGCTGGTGCCGGACGGCATCCCGGATACCGCCACCGGCAGGGAGTTTTCCAAATTCGCCCCGCCCCTGGGGGGCAGCGCCGCCACCAACCGGGAGGAGGCCAAGAAGCTGCTGGCCGAGGCCGGGTATCCTGGCGGGGAGGGCTTCCCCCAGCTGCGGTTTATCACCAACGACGCCCCGGCCCATTTAGAGGCGGCGGAGGCGGTGCGGGAGATGCTGGCCCAGGTGCTGGGCATCGACATGGCCATCTCCGGCCTATCCACCCAGGACTTTCTTGCCGCCCGGGGGGAGGATGGCTGGGACATGGCCCGGGGCGGGTTTGTCGGGGACCGGCTGGATGCCGCCCCCTACTTAGAGGGCTGGTCCGCGGGGGCCGGGGCCAACTACGGGGGATTTTCCAGCGAGGAGTACGACAAGCTTATCGCCTACGCCCGCACCGCGCCGGAGGAGAAGGAGGACGAGGCCGGCGAGGGGGCGTCCGAGGCGGACCAGACCGGTGATGAGAAGGACGCGGAAACCGAGCTGACACTCACCCGGATGGAGACGCTACACGTCATCGAAAAGCTGCTGGTGCTGGACGAGGCGGCGGTGGTGCCGCTGTGGCAGTACCGGGAGCCGGCGCTGACGGCGCCGGGGCTTAGCGGGGTAATCGCCAGCCCCTTGGGCTATCGTTTGTTCCAGCTGGCCCAGTGGACGCCTCCGGCGGAGGAGGCCGAGGCCCCCGCCGCGTAACTATGGGAGACAGCGGGGCAAGGCTTTTCTTGCCCTGTCGTGTCACTTGCGCACAGCGTCCACCGGCACGGTTTCTAAAAGTTTCGGTCAAGCCTTTTCAAAGGCTTGCGGGTCCAGGGCAGAGCCCTGGGCGCCCGCCGCAGCGGGCGAAAGGCTCCAGGGCGGCTACGACTATAGCAGGGCTTGTGGCAAAGGATACGGGGCCAGCTGTTTGTAGGCGCACTACACTTATCGGCGCACTGTGTTTATAAGCGCACCGCAGGGGGAACGGCCCCTGCGGGGGGAACCCCTCCGTCGCCTGCGGGCATCCCTTCGGGAACGTGCCCTACGGGCAACCTCCCCTTTCAGGGGAGGCACGGCCTAAGAGCCGCCTCCGGCGGTTGGCCGTAGGGGCTGCTTCGCAGCCCTTTGGGGGGACGATTTACGGCTGGGTTTGTGCCAAAGAAGATGGGCACTGCCGTCTTATCAGGCCGTCAGGCCGCGGTTTCTAACGGCGGCGTGGTGGTGAGGATGGGGCCAATGGCGGTTACGCACCCACCTAATCGGGAAGCGCAAACCGCGGCCGGGGTTAGGAGTAGCCGCTTTCTCCCCAAAACAGCCCGCCGATGCAATTGGCGGGCGCATTTTGGGTTCACCGGCCTAAA
>JAAWGY010000058.1 GCA_022795575.1 Angelakisella sp.
CCATGAGATCCGATGTCAACGAGGCCCAGAGCACGCCAGAACCGCCTAAAATCAGGCATTTCCTGTGTTGCCCCTATTATACCTCACCCACATCCCTTGCACAATACCCCCGGTGGCCGCCAGCAGTGCAGGGTCCACTACATGGATCACCATGTTCTGCCCCTTTTCCTCCTCGTTCATCATCAGCTTTTCGATCTCGATTTCGTACCGCTGGGGCTGGGTCCCCTCCACGGTGGTGTAGATATACGCCGCCCCTGTATGGACCTCGTGCTTCATGGCCAGGGGCAGCTCCTCCCCGGTGTAAAGGGTCCTGCTCCGCAGCAGGCCGTACACCCCGGAGGTGGTGTTGGCGGAAAGGCTCCCCAGAGCGGGTTCCTCGGTAAACTTCCCCTTCAGCTCCCCCGGGGTGCCCGCCTCCCCCTTTTTGCAGCCGGTAATCCGGGCGGGCACCGCCTCCCCGTTGGAAAGGGGCATCAGCTCCCCGGTGTCCACATCGCAGACGGCGTGGCCAAGGCCGGTAAACAGGCCGCTGTTCTGGTCCAGGTAGGTCATGGTGCCAATGCCGGCGGAGCTGTCCCGCACCCATACCCCCAGGCGGTACTGGCCGTCCCCGGAGGAAAGAACCGGCTGGAGGGTGGAAAAGAAAAGGGAATTGCCCCGTTTGACCTCCACCCGGATGGGGGCGCCGCCGTTTTGCTGCATCAGCTCCGCCAGCTGCTCATTGGTGGCCAGCTTTTCCCCGTTAAAGCTCTTTAATACGTCCCCAATCTCCAGCCCGGCCTCCTTGGCCGGGTTCACCCGGCGGTCGGTGGTGGGAATGTCGCTCATCCCCACCACCATCAGCCCGTCGGTAAACATCTTGATCCCAAAGGGCGCGCCGGATACCGTCACCATCTTCCGGTCCACAACGTTAACCTCTACTGTCTTTACCGGGATGGTTCCCAGCAGCTTCAGGTCCATCTGGTAGCTGTCGCCCACACACTTTTCGATTGGGATCTCCTCTGTCCCGGAGGTCTGCACCATCTGGATGGGGTAGCCGGCGGAAAAGCTGATCTCCTCCCCCGCCACCACCGAATACCGGTCGGGCAGCTGCTTTTGCATATAGACTGTCAGCAGCAGCACCGTCATCACACAGCAATTCATCAGGACAGAAAGCCTCTTGGCAATCTTTCTCAAAAAATCATCTCCTTTGCTCCCCCGTAATGTATGCCCGGAGAGGATTTTTATTTGCGGCAAAATTCACGCAAGGATTTTGGCGGGCTTTTCTTTGGGTGGGACACCCCCAAACTTTTTCCGGCAAGGGAAAAAACAGGGGGGCTGTCCAAATTTTTAGCCGCGGCCGTAAAGCCGCTTTTTATCCCGCAGCAGGACGGTGCCCCGCAGCTCCACCCCAACCTCTGGCAGACGCTCCCCCCAGTCCCTGCCAAGGCGCTGCCAGTCCCCGCCGCCGGACAGCTCCAGATGTTTCCCCAGGGAAAAAAGGTCGTTGCCGGAAGCGGCGGCAATTTTTTCCTGCACATACCCGTATTCCTTTAGCAGCTGGCGGCAGATCTCCTCCTGGGCCCGCTCCAGCAGCTCCTCCCGGCTCAGCTCCCCCCTGGCGGAGAGCAGATACCCCTGCACCGAGGCCTCAATCAGAAAGGAGACCTCCCCGTCCACCACCCTGGGCCGGATCTTGCGGTGGGCCCGCTCCAGAACCCAGTCCGCGGAAAAGCCCTCCCCCGCCACCGAGTAGACCCGGTCCTCCCCGCCCCAGCCCTCTGCAAAGGGGAGGAGATGGGCCGCCATGGCCGGCACCGTCAGCATCGACCGGGCCCCGGGGGAAAGGTACCCCGCCACCCGGGCCTCCCCCTCCCGGCGCTCCACCACCGGCAGCAGCAGGCCCCGCCCCGGGGTGCGCAGCAGGTTGAGGCAGTCCTTCAGGTTCAGCTCGGAAAGGGCGCTGCCGGTTAAAAGCCGGAAGACCTCCTCCCCGGCGCTCCTTCCCTCCTGGCTCTCCAGCAGCTCCCCGGTCTTCGGCGTCACCGCCACCAGGGTAAGGGGGCGGATGCCGCCGTGGGCGTCGATCTCCTCCAGCAGGCCTTGCAGCTGCCGCCGGCTGTCCGTCCCCTCCACCACCAGCACCTTGCAGCCGTCCAGGTATAGGCTTTTGCCGCTGGCAAGCTCGATAGCGGTGACAGCCTGGGCAAAGGAGCTCCCGCTGCCGGTGCGGTACTCCCAGGACTGCTCCTCGCTGCTTAGCTGGGTCAGGTACTCCACCGAAAGCTGGTACTCCCCCTCCCCGGTGAGCACCACCGCCGCCGCCGTTACAATGGAGCGCTTACTGATATCCCCCTGGGGGGAACAGCCGCCGGTTAGGGACATCACCGCCACCAGCAGCAAAGCCGTCATCTGTCTTTTCATCGCCGCGCCTTCCTCCCTCCCATATCCAGCAGCTTGCCCAGCAGGGGCAGGAGCAATACCCCCAGCAGGGTAAGGGCCCCTGTGGCAACAAACCGGTAAAAGCCCTCCATCCAGTGTTCGGGACCGCTCCACAGCACCAGGGCGGCGGCAGAGGCCAGCGCGCCGCAGCCCCAGGCCCACCCCGGGCTCCAGGGCCGGAAGAGCGCCCGGGGGGCCAGACCAGAGGCCAGGGCCAGAAAGACGGTGAACTTCACGAGGCCCAGCACCACCCAGATCACCAGAAAAACCGAATCCAGCCGCTGGAAGGACCGGAAGCCGGCGGAGGTTACGGCGGTAAAGACCGGGAAGGACCGCAGGCTGCCGTAGGCCCCCAATGTCAGCATGGTGAGCAGCTGGACCGCCACGGCGGTCAGGGTGGTTCCCCCCACCCAGCCGGCGCAGGCCCCCTTCCCCGGGGGGGTGCGGAGGTACTCCGACAGGAGGAGAAAGGCGAAAAGCTCCCCGTTCATGGCAAAGCCGTGGAACGCCCCCCGGAGGGTATCCCCCGGGGCCAGGAGGCGGAGGGAAAAATTCAGCCAGTCATACTGCCGCCAGAGCCCCAGGGCGATGACGACACACCCCAGCCCCAGCAGCACCGCTAAGATGCCGGCCCCCCGGGCCAGCCCCTCCAGGCCCTGGCAGACCGCCAGCGCCCCCGCCGCGCCAAAGGTGACGGCCACCAGCCAGCCGTACCGGTAATCGTAAACCGCGGCCGCCATAAAGGAAAGGAAGCTTACCGCCGTGTAGACGGCCACCGCCATGGCGCAGAGGCAGTAAAGGGCGCACTGCACCCGGTAGAACACCGTCCCCGGGGCAATCAGGGGCGAGCTGCCCGCCCCCCGCCGGCAAAGGGCCAGCCCCGCCGTCAGGGCCAGGTACTGGACGATGCCGGAGAGAAGGGTGGTGATCAGGGTGATCCGCTCCCCGCCCCCTTGGATGGACGGGGAAAAGGCGATGACCGAAAACCCCCGGGAGAGGAAGAGCAGCAGGAACAGCTGGCTTACCGAAATCTTGCACGATTCCTCCATCCTTTCACCTCCCCTTGCTGTCCGAGCCGGGGAGGTTTTCCACCGACAGATCCTCCCTCTGGAGCAGCCTCCAGCCGGAGCGGATGAACATATCCCGGAAGCTGTAGCCGTCCGCCGGGGAGATGGGGGCCGTCACCGGCACCCCCATGGCCTTGAGGGAACAGAGGTTAAACACCAGCAGGGCAAAGGCCAGGTAAACCCCGTACAGCCCCAGCAGCCCCCCCACCACGATAAAACCGAAGCGCAGCACCGTCACCGGCTCGTAGAGGCTGGGCACCACAAAGGAGCTTACCGCCGTCAGGGCGATGATGATCACCATGGGCAGGCCGATAATCCCCGCCGATACCGCCGCGTCCCCGATGACGATGCCCCCCACAATGCCCATGGCGTGGCCGATGGGGCTGGGGATGCGCAGCCCCGCCTCCCGCAGCAGCTCGTAGAGGAAGAAGACCGTCAGGGCCTCCAGCACCACCGGCAGGGGGGTATCCAGGGCGGAGCCCACAAACTGGGAGAGCAGCCCCTGGGGGATGAGCTCCGGGTGGAAGGACACCACCGCCACATAGTACCCCGGCAGCAGGATGGTGACAAAGAAGGAAAGGAGCTTTAGGATCCGGATAAAGGAGGCAAAATAGGGGCGGTGGATGTAGTCGTCCAGGCTTTGGAAGTGCTCGATAAACAGGTAGGGCAGGATGAGGACAAAAGGGGTGCCCTCCACCATCACCGCCACCCGGCCCTCGCTGAGCTTGGCGCAGAGGGTATCGGGGCGTTCTGTCACCCCCACGCCGGAAAAGAGGGAAAGGCGCTTGCCGTCCAAAAAGGGCTGGAGATAGCCGGAATCCAGCACCACGCTGATCTCCACCTTGCTGATGCGCTCCTTCACCTCCTGGACCAGCCGGGGGGAGGCGACGCCCCGGAGGTAAAAGAGCTTTACCGCCGTGTGGCTCACCGCCCCCGCCGTGGTGCCCTCGATGGTGAGCAGAGGGGTGCGCAGCCGCCGCCGGACCATCCCCATGTTGGCGTTCACCGATTCGGTAAAGCCCTCCCGGGAGCCCCGGAGGTTCCGCTCCCCCGAGGGCTCGTCCACCCCCCGGGTCTTGAAGCCCTGGTAGCCCAGGGCCAGCCCCGCCGGCACCCCCTCCACCAGCACCACCGCAAAGCCGCTCATGGTGATGATCATCAGCTCCCCGAAGGTGCGCACCTCCTTCTGCTCCCCTGCCATCAGCACGCCGCCGCCCCCCAGGTAGTCGTAGACCCTTTGGCCGGTATCCGCCTGGGGCGGAATGCGGGTAAGGGGGCGGAGGAGGAAGTCGCTGACCTGGACGTTGGAAACCAGGCCGTCAAACATCACCACCGCCACCTCCACCTGCCCCGCCCGGTGGCGGTGGATCAGCAGGTCATCGGAATTGCCCAGCTGCCGCCGGATTTCCACCAGGTTATCCTCCAGGCAGGCAGAAAGGCGTTTATCCTCCTGCTCCCCCTGGGGTTTCCGATAAGCCGGCCGCTTCTCCTGTTTCATCTTCCCCCACCTCGCTTTGTTTCTTTTTTCCAGGGCTGCTTTTCAGGGAATTTCGCTCCTGCGGGAGCGACCAGAGACGCTGTCTCTGGACTCTGCAAACCTTTGAAAAGGTTTGATCGAAACTTTTGCGCGCCTGCGGCGTTTGGGCGGCAGGCAGCTGTTGGTGCGGAAGGCACTGCGATGGGAAGGCAAAAAAATGGTTTTTTAACCTGTCGGGAGAAGCCGCTGCCGGTAGGGAAGCTACTGCGAAGGGAAAGATAAAAAAACCATTTTTAATGCCGCGGGAGATGATGCTTCCGCACCTTGCAGCCGCTGCCGCCTACTACCCCGAAGGGGCGCGAAAGTTTCGGTCAAGCCTTTTCAAAGGCTTGCAGGTCCAGGGCAGAGCCCTGGTCGTCCTCCGCAGAGGACGAAACCCCCTTTTCGCCGGATCAAAGCATCACGTCTATCAATATTGCCGCCGGAGCGGAGAAATATGTATAGCCGCCCCGCCGGTTGGGATACTATCCTTTGTGCTTCAAGATTCATTGCCGGGAGGTATCGTAAAATGCTGGTGACATTTTTCCGCACCCTGATCCTTTACGCCGTCATTGTCTTTGGGGTGCGGCTGATGGGCAAGCGGCAGCTGGGGGAGCTGCAGCCCTCCGAGCTGGTTGTTACCATCCTCATCTCCAACATCGCCACCCTGCCCATCGAGGAGGTGGAAACCCCTCTCTTCTCCGGGCTGCTGCCCATCCTAAGCCTTGTCACCTTCGAGGTCATCATCTCGGCAATCAATCTGCGCAGCCGGTGGCTCCGCCGGCTCTTCAGCGGCAGCCCGGTGGTGGTGATCCAAAACGGGGAAATCAACCAGCAGAAGCTGCGGGAGCTGCGCTTTTCGGTGGATGACCTGATGATCCAGCTGCGCCAGAACCAAATCTTCGCGGTGGACGAGGTGGACTTTGCGGTGGTGGAAACCACCGGCAAGCTTTCGGTCTACCAAAAGTACGGCGCCCGCGCCCTTACCCCCAAAACGCTGGAGATGCCCGACCAGCCGGACCAGAACGCCCCGCCCCTGGTGGTGGTCAGCGACGGCTGCGTCTACACCGACTACCTGGCCCTCTGCGGCAAGGATATGGCTTGGCTTGCAGAAATCGCCGCCTCCCGGCGCACCGAGATCCGGGACATCCTGCTGATGACCCTGGACCGCACCGGGAACTACCATATGGTAAAACGGGAGGGAGCCCTATGAAGCGTCTTGTCACCGCCGTTGTTCTGCTGGTGCTGATCATCGGCATCAGCACCCTTTCCCTCTTCGCCCTGGAGCGGGAGCTGGAGGAGATCTGCGCCTGCGCCGGGGAGCTGCGCCAGGCGCCCCCCTCGGCTGCGCTGGAAAGGGACAGTGAGGAGCTCTTCCGCCTTTGGAACGAGAAGGAAAGGCTTTTTGTTATCTTTGTCCGCCACGACGTTCTGGATGAGCTGACGGTGCTGATGGCGGAGCTCCCCAGCCTTGCCCGCCACGGGGAGTACGGGCACTTTTACAGCGGCCTGGACGTCATCCTGGCCCGGCTGGATGACCTGCTGGATTCCGCCCGCCCCACCTACCGGAACCTTTTGTAGCAGAACCCCGCCGCTCCTGAATCTTGGCATGGACCGGCTTTTTCCTCACGCAAAAAAGCCCCCCGCGGCGGTTCATCAAAACCGCCGCGGGGGGCTTTTCTCTTTGGGATTGGTCTATTTGTACGCCGTAACCGGGTCGACGGGCTTAGCCCTGCATCTCCGGCGCGGATTCCTGGGAGGAGTCCTCCTCCGGGCTTTCGCCCTCTCCGGCGTCGTCGCTGCTTTCGCCGCCCTCGCCGTCCTCGTCCTCCCCTTCCCCGGGGGCTTCTTCCTCGCCCTCGGCGGAGGAGCCGCCGTCAGAGGAGCCGTCCTCCGGGGCGGTGTCCCCGGGCAGGCTCTCCGGGTTGCTCCCGGCCAGCTCCGGGACCATGTCGGAAACCGAACCGCCGCCGTCCCAGCCGATATCCGGCATGGCATCCACGCCGCCCAGCAGGTCCGCGCCGGGCAGGTCCTTGATGGCGTAAAGGTACCAGCCGTTTTTGCCCCGGTGCAGCTCGTAGATCATGTACTTCTGGGGCTCCGGGGTGCCCATATCGCCGCTGGCGTCCAGGTCCAGGATGGTGCTGGGGGGGACATAGCCCATCTTCAGCTCGATGACGTCGCCGCTGGTCTTGTTGATCTCCTCCACCTTGGGGGTGGCAAAGCCGGTCATGGTGATGATGGGCACGTGGTAGGAGCGGATCTCCTCGTCGTAGAGGTAGCTGTCCTCCAGGTCGCCAAAGGAGCGGTGCTCCAGCCGGACATCCGGCCCAAAGAGCCGCTGGGCGGTGACGTCGATGTCGCTGGCGGGGATTACCATCATGTTGTTATCGTCGTATTCGTACTGCTCCCGTTTTTCCCCCAGGGCGGTGGCCCATATGGAGTATTGCAGCAGGCTGGCGTTATCGATGTTCACCGGGTTTTCAAAGGGCACCGGGTCAAAGATCACCACCGGGAGCAGCATACGCTCGTACTCCTGCTTGCGCTTGGAGTTATCCAGCAGGTTTTTGGTGGTGCTCAGGCAAAAGCTGGCCACCGTAAAAAAGCCCACAAAGCAAAGGATGATAAACACCCCGCCGATGGGCGCGGCGTACCGGTTGCGCCTGCCGGGACGAAAAACAGAATGATCCATACAAGCTCCTCCTAAAGCCGCCCGGCGGTCAGCGGATCTGGCCGCTGCCCAGGACGACGTATTTGGTGGTGGTCAGCTCCTCCAGCCCCATGGGGCCCCGGGCGTGGAGCTTTTGGGTGGAGATGCCGATCTCCGCCCCCAGGCCGAACTCGCCGCCATCGGTAAACCGGGTGGATGCGTTGACGTACACCGCCGCCGCGTCCACCTGCCGGATAAACTGCTGGCTGTGGCCGTAGTCGCCGGTGACGATGGCCTCGCTGTGGCCGGTGGAATACCGGCGGATGTGGCGGATGGCCTCCTCGATGGAATCCACCACCCGCACCGCCAGGATAAAGTCGTTAAACTCGGCGGCGTAGTCCTCCCCGGTGGCGGGCAGGACGCCCTCCCCCAGGATGCGCCGGGCTTCGGGACAGCCCCGGAGCTGGACGCTGTACCGGTCCAGGGCGGCCTTGGCCATGGGGAGAAACGCCTCCGCCACCTCCCGATGGACCAGCAGCGTTTCGGCGGCGTTGCAGACCGAGGGGCGGCTGCACTTGGCGTTTTCGATGATCTCCACCGCCATCCCAAGGTCGCAGGGGCTGTCCACATAGACATGGCAGTTGCCCACCCCGGTCTGGATCACCGGGACGGTGGAGCCCTCCACCACCGCCTGGATCAGCCCCGCCCCGCCCCGGGGGATGAGCACGTCAATCAGTCCGTTGGCCCGCATCATCTGCCGGGCGCTCTCCCGGTCGGTGTTCTCCATCAGCTGGACAGCACCGGCGGGAAGCCCCGCCTGCTCCAGGGCCCGGCCCATGATCCCGGCCAGGGCAAGGTTGGTGCTGATGGCCTCCTTGCCGCCCCGGAGGATGCAGGCGTTGCCGGACTTAAGGCAGAGGGCGGCGGCGTCCGCCGTCACGTTGGGCCGGGCCTCGTAGATGATGCCCACCACCCCCAGGGGCACCCGGAGCCGGGTGATGGAAAGGCCGTTGGGCCGCACCCCGCCCCGGTCCACCCGCCCCACCGGGTCCGGCAGGGCGATGATCTCCTCCACCGCCCGGGCGATGGCCTCCACCCGCTCCCCGGTAAGGGTGAGGCGGTCCAGCATGGCGGGGCGGGTTCCCGCCTCCGCGGCCCGGGCGGTATCCAGGCCGTTGGCGGCCAGGATCTCCCCGGTATGCTCCCGCAGGGCGGCGGCGATGGCGGCAAGGCCCCGGTCCTTCTCCCGGGAGCCGGCAGCGGCCAGCACAGCGGCGGCCTCCCTTGCCCGCTCCCCCATTTCCTCTATCGTCCTCATACCGGCTCCTTTCTCCCCGCAAAGTGGGTTCCCACTGCTCCGCCCTCCAGCAGGTCGTACAGGATGTCCGGGTTTTTCCCGTTCAGGATGTACATATCCGCCCCGGCAGAGGTGGCGATCCGCCCGGCAGAAAGCTTGGTGAGCATCCCGCCGGTGCCCCGGCTGGAGCCGGCCCCGCTGGCGGTTTCCATCAGCGCGTCGGTAATCTCCCGGACCTCCGGCACCAAGACGGCGGCGGCGTCCCGGGCGGGATCGGCGGTGTACAGCCCGTCGATGTCGCTGAGGATGACCAGGGCGTCGGCATCGATGATCTGGGTGACGATGGCGGAAAGGGTGTCGTTATCCCCCACCCGGATCTCGTCGGTGGCCACCGTGTCGTTTTCGTTGACCACCGGGATAGCCCCCATGCCGAGGAGGGCCTCAAAGGTGTTGCGGACGTTTTCCCGGCTTTCGGCATCGTCCAGGCTGTACCGGGTCAGCAGCACCTGGCCAACCGTGTGGTTGTATTCGGAAAAGTACTTGTCGTACAGGTACATCAGCTCGCACTGGCCCACCGCGGCGGCGGCCTGCTTGCCGGGGATGGTTTTGGGGCGCTCCCGCAGCCCCAGCTTGCCCATCCCCACGCCGATGGCCCCGGAGGATACCAGAACCAGCTCCCGGTCGGTATTTTTGATGTCCGCAAGGACCTTTACCAGCTTTTCCATCAGCCGGATATTGATATGGCCGCTGGGGTGGGTGAGGGTGGAGGTCCCCACCTTGATGACAATCCGTTTTGCCTCTGCTGCAATGCTCATCTACTCTTCCTCCGGCTGGGGCGCCAGCTTTACCGTCAGCTTTGTAACCCGCTGGTCGTCCATCTCCTTGACGGTTACGGCAAGGCGCTGGCAGGCAAAGCTTTCCCCCGCCTTGGGGATATGCTCCAGCATCTCCAGGGCCCAGCCGTTCATGGTGTTAAAGTCGCTCTCAAACCCCTTGGGGGTGTAGTCAATCTCGTCAAAGAATTCCTCGATGTTCATGTCCCCGCTGACCTCCCAGCTGTCCTCGCCGGTTTGGGCAATCTCGGTGACAATCTCCTCGTCCTCGTCCCAGATCTCCCCCACCAGCTCCTCCAGCAGGTCCTCCATGGTGACGATACCCAGGGTGCCGCCGTAGTCGTCCATCACCACGGCGATGTGGTTCTTTTTGCGCTGGAACTCCCCCAGCAGGCGGGAGATCTTCATGGTGCGGTGGATGTACATGGGCTTGGCCATCAGGTTCTTGAGGCGGATGGGCCGGCCCTGGACCGACCGCTTGAGGATCTCCCGGGACTGGACCACCCCCACGATGTTATCGATGGTGCCCTCGTAGACAGGGATGCGGGAGAACTTTTTGCCGGTGGCGGTCTTGATGATCTCCCCCTGCTCCTCCTCGATATCCAGCGCCACCAGGTTTACCCGGGGGGTGAGGATCTCCTGGACGGTGGTTTCGTCAAACTCCAGGGCGGATTG
>JAAWGY010000059.1 GCA_022795575.1 Angelakisella sp.
CTGTGCCAAAAACACAAGCCCTGCCGTTATTGTAGTCAACCTGGGGAGTTTCGCTCCTGCGGGAGCGACCAGGGCCTGCGCGGCCCTGGACCTGCGGCCGGGAAGCCCCGGCGGGCAGATAGCAGCCGGTAGCCGGGTGCCTCTGATCCACCGGTAATCAGTCCTTAAAGCTATGCTCCCGGTCCTGCCTGGGGTCCAGAATGGTGGGATTGCCATAAGCCGTAGCCTGCTCGTTAATCACCACCAGGAAGGTAGCCGGCCCCCCCACCGCCAACTGAACATGAGACATACGGGGATCAAAGTAAAGACTGTCCCCCTCCTCCAAAATCAGCTCGTGATCCCCTAAAATAACCTTAATGGTACCGGAAAGAACATAGTTAAATTCCTGCCCGCTGTGGCAAAAATATTCCGGCGCCTCGTCAATGGGATCAATGTTGACAATCATCGGCTCCATCTCCCGGCCCACATAGTTGGTGGCCAGCGAGGAAAACCGGTAGCCAGGATAGCGTTCAATGTCCAACCCGCTGCCCCGCTTCACTAAGGCATAGGTGCGCATCTTGGGCGGCTTGCCAGTGAGCAGAAGGGTGGGATCTACCTGGAAAAGCGCAGCAGCACCGTAGAGGATCCCAACCGGAATGTCGTCCTTCCCGTCCTCGTACCGCTGGTAGTCCTCAATGCAGACCCCCAGCTGCATCGAGACATCCTCCATGCTCATCTCCAGTACCTCTCGCAGCTCCTTGATCCGCTTCGCAATCTGGATTACCTGCTCGTTCATCCAAGAACACTCCTTTCACCGGCAAACGTTGCTTCCTGCCCTTTATTGTAGCATAAATACAGGGATAGGGCAAGCGTGCAAAATAGGCCGTCAGCAGGGAAGATGGCCCCCCCGGGCGTAGTCAAAGAGGACCTGCTGGGCAATGCCCCCGTAAGGGCGCAGGTATCGGGGCAGCCCCTTGGGGTAGCATTCCGCCATCACCCGCTTCATCCAAACGTCCATGGGGATGCACTCCACCCGGCCAAAGCCGAAGAGCAGCACGCAGTCCGCCACCTTGGCCCCCACCCCCTTTACCTCCCGGAGCCGCAGCCGGGCCTCCGGGGTGGGGAGCCCGGCAACCTCCCCAAGGTCCAGCCGCCCCTCCGCTACCCGGCGGGCGGCGTCCAACAGGTACTCCCCCCGCCACCCCGCCCGGAGTGGGGCCAGGTCCCCCGGGGAAAGGGGGGCCAGCCGCTCCGGCGGGGGAAAGGCAAAAAAGCCGCAGCCGGGGATCGCCTCCCCCCACCCCCGGCAAAGACGCTCCACAATGCCCTTGATCCGGGGGACGTTGTTGTTGGCGCTCAGGATGAAGGTGCAAAGGGTCTCCCAGGGCTCCTGCCGCAGTACCCGTATCCCGGGACAGCAGCCTAACGCCTGCCGCAGAACAGGGTTGCGGCGGAAAAGCGCCCAAAGGGCGGGGTAGTCCCGGTCCAGGTCAAAGTAGCTGCGCCAAAAGGGGAGGTCCGCCGCCCCCGCCTGTAGGAGGATATCCGCCCCCCGGCGCTCCAGCCGCAGGTAACGCCCCCCGGCGGCGCCCTCCCATCCCCCGTTCTCCCGGCGGCGCCAGCGGAAGGCCTGGCCGCAATCCAGGGTGCGGGGCAGGTCGAAGCTCTCCGCCAGCCCCGGCAGCAGCAGCCCCTGGGGCACAGCTGCAAAATCCAGCATCCCATACATCCCTCCCAAGCTATTCTGATGAAAAACAGTATAACAGAAGGAGGCGGGGGAGAGCAAGTCGAATTCCGGCGAGGATGTATATAAATGCAGATAATCTGCCGAAAACCGGTAAAATATGCACATTTACAGGACGTGCAGTTGGCCGGTGTCAAGGTGGGATAACTATCTGTATGAAAAGAACAAATGGGTGCGGTGGGATGGAAAAAGTTCTCAACAGGGGTTGTCCAGGGTGACGGTATGGAAAACCAAGGGGTTATCCACCTTTTCCACCGGGTTTTCAACAGGGTCTGTGGAAAGCTAAGTTAAAAATGTGGAAAACTGCCCATTACCCCACGTATAGTTTTCTGGAGAAATCCACCGTAAAAATATGTATAAAAGAATGTTAGGGGAGAAATGCTAAAAGGGCCAGAGCAACGGCCCAAAGGGCCGCCGGAGAAGGGGAACAGGAGGACATAGGGATGCTGAAGGGGATCAATAAGCGCGTGGTGGAAGTGGTGGATATCGAGAACGAGTACTTTGAAAAGGCGATACTCTTTCTCCGGGCGGGGCGGCCCGATTCTGACGAGGGGCTGCTGCGCCAGCGGGCGGGGGAGTATGTCCGGGCCATCAAGTACCGCCCCCGCCGGGAGTTTTGCTGGCAGAAAGGGCTGGCCATCCTCCTGGCCGGGGGGGTGCTGCTGGCGGCGGCGCTGATCATCGCCGCGATGCTGTAGGCGGGGGCCTTCGCCGTCCCGGGCAAAAAAGCGACCGCTTCCCCCTTTTATTGCGCGGGGATTTATGGTATACTATGGGCGTGTCCACAAGGTCTGCCTCCTGGCTATTTCCGCAGGGGGCGGCGTTTGTTAGCCGGAAAACCCTTGGGATTGCCTGCGGTTTTCCGGCTGCCCGCCCCTGGGGACGCATCCCGGCAAAGGGGTAGATGGATAGATGCCGAAAAAACCGCCGCGCCCAGCGCGGGGAATGGATGGACAGATGGAAGCAAAGCCGAAGACCGAGGCGGTAGCCGGGCGCAACCCGGTACTGGAGCTGCTGCGCTCCCAGCGGGAACTGGAGTGCGTTTACATACAGACCGGGCTGGAAAAGGGCCCGGTGGGGCGGATCATCGCCCTGGCCCGGGAGCGGGGGATACCGGTAAAGGACGCCACCGCCGAAAAGCTCACCGCTATCTCCGGCATCACCTCCCACCAGGGGGTGGCCGCGGTGCCTGCGGCGGCGGATTACGCCCGGATGGAGGAAGTCCTCCGCCGTGCCGGGGAGGAGCCCCTCTTTCTGGTCTTTGCCGACGGGGTGGAGGATCCCCACAACCTGGGGGCCATCATCCGCTCTGCCGAGGCCGCAGGGGCCCACGGGGTGGTGATCCCCAAGCGCCACAGCGCCGGGCTTACCGCTGCGGCGGTCAAGGCCGCCGCCGGTGCAGCCGCCCACCTGCCGGTGGTGCGGGTGCCCAACCTGGCCGCTGCCATGGAGGAGCTCAAGACCACCCGGAATATGTGGTTCTACTGCGCCGATATGGACGGCGCCCACTGGTGCACCGTGGATTACGCCGGGGCGGTGGGGCTGGTGGTGGGGTCGGAGGGCTCCGGCGTCAGCCGCCTGATCAAGGAAAAGTGTGATTTTGTGGTATCCCTCCCCATGCGGGGGAGGATCAACTCTCTCAACGCCTCGGTGGCGGCGGGCATCCTGATGTACGAGGTAGCCCGCCAGCGGATGGGGCTGCGGGCCCGGTGACAGGGCCGGGAGAGGATAGGACAGGGGCCGCGGCCGGATGGCGGGGCCCCTGATATGGGAGGTCGAAGCGTTGCCTGATCGTAATTACAGTGTGGATGACATCCTCCGGGAGATCCGCCGCAAGCAGTCCGAGGAGGTGCCGGCGGGGGCGGAAGACGATCGCTTCCCCGGCCGGCCGGCTTCCCCTGCCCCCAGCGGGCCGGAGGAAGCCCGCTCTGCCCGCCGGGAGCGGAGCGCCGCCGGGGCCCAGCGCCCCCGGCCCATGTGGGAGGAGGACGAGGCATCGGAGCCGTCCCCCCGCTCCGGCCGTTTGGCGGAGCCCCGCCCCCAGCGGAGCCCCGCCCCCCCTGCCCGCCCGGCTTGGGAGGCCCTGGAGGACGAGGAGGAGCCCCCCCGTCCCCGGCGGAGTGCCAAGGCATCCTCCGCGTGGGAGGCGCTGGAGAGGGAAGAGGCCATGCCCCGTTCCGGCCGCGCCATGGAGCAGCGGGAGGAGCGCCCCCAGCGCGCCGCCCGAGCCCCCTCCCGCCCGGTGTGGGAGGAGATGGAGGAGGACGAGCCCCCCCGCTCCAGCCGTGCCAGGGAGCGTGAGGAGCGCCCCCAGCGCGCTGCCCGAGCCCCCTCCCGCCCGGTGTGGGAGGAGATGGAAGAGGACAACCCCCCCCGCTCCAGCCGTGCCAGGGAGCGAGAGGAGCGCCCCCAGCGCGCTGCCAGAGCCCCCTCCCGCCCGGTGTGGGAGGAGATGGGGGAAGAGGACGAGCCCCCCCGCTCCAGCCGTGCCAGAGAGCGAGAGGAGCGCCCCCAGCGCTCCGCCAAGGCCCCCGCCCGCCCGGTATGGGAGGAGATGGGGGAGGAGGACGAGCCGCCCCGCCCCAGCCGTGCCAGGGAGCGAGAGGAGCGCCCCCAGCGCTCCGCCAAGGCCCCCGCCCGCCCGGTGTGGGAGGAGATGGGGGAGGAGGACGAGCCCCCCCGCTCCAGCCGGACCAGAGAGCGAGCGGAGCGCCCCCAGCGCTCCGCCAAGGCCCCCGCCCGCCCCATGTGGGAGGAGCCGGAGGAGGACGAGTCCCCCCGGCCCGGCCGTTCTGCCCGTACAGCCTCCCCGGCCCGGGGCCAGGGGGGACAGGCGCCCTCCCTGTGGGAGGGGGAAACGCCCCTCCCCGGCGGGCAGGTTTCCGCCCGGGAACGGGAGCGGGACCGGAGCATCAACGCCACGGCGGCGGCCCAGCTGATTACCGGGGTGAGCGCCCCGGAGACCGACCTGGAAAAGCGGGTGGTGCAGCAGGCCCGGGGAGCCGCCCGGGCGGAGGAGGCGCAGGAGGAGCGCCGCCCCCGCCGTCCCCGGGAGGACGAGGAGGACCGGCCCCGGTCCCGCCGGAGAGAGCAGGACGAGGAGGAACCCCGTCCCCGCCGCCGGGGGCAGCGGGAGGAGGAAGAGCCCCGCCGCCGGGAGGCGGAGGAGGACGACCCCCGTTCCCGGCCCCGGATTGGGGCCCAGCTCCGTGGGATGCAGACCAGCCTGATCATCCGGCTGGTGGTAAACCTCCTCTGCGCCGCCGGGCTGATCTACCTGATGCTGGCCCCGGACCAGGGCTGGCCCATTCCGGAGTACTTTATGGACCAGCCGGAGCAGTACCTGTGGCTGGAGGTGGCCCTGCTGGCCTTTTCCGCCCTGCTCTCCGGCAGCACCGTGGGGGGCGGGATGATCTCCCTGTTCTGCCTGCGGCCCAACAACGACTGCTACAGCGCCATCGGGGTTTTTGCCTGCCTGGTGCAGGGCTCCTATATGGCCATGCGGCCCGAGATGATGGACGGCTACGCCGCCAACCTCTACCTGCCCATGGGGGCGCTGCTGCTGCTCTTTAACACCATCGGCAAGCTGATCCTCCGGGGGCGGGTGGCCGGGAGCTACCGCCTTATCGCCCAGGACGGGGCCAAGCACACCGCCGCCGTAATCGATAACGAGAATCTGGCGGGGCGCATCGGCGGGGATGTTATCGACGGCGAGCCGGAGATCGCTTACTTTACCCGCTCCGCCGGGGTTTCCGCCTTTTTGGAGCAGGCCTTTTCGGAGAGCAAGGCGGAGGATGTCTCCAAGGTCATCGCCCCCATGACCGCCGTGGCGGCGCTGATTATGGCGGTGATCTCCTACCCCTTCCACAAGGACGTCTTTACCTCGGCCTGCGTCTTTACCGCCGCCCTCTGCATCACCGCCCCCATTGCGGGGGTGATCGCCACCAACCTCCCCATCGCCCTCACCAACCGCAAGCTGAGCCGGTGGGGGGCCACCCTTTGCGGCTACGGGGCGGTAAACCAGTTTGCGGAGGTCAACGGGGTGCTGCTGCGGGGGTACGACCTCTTCCCCCCGGAAAGCGTCACCCTCCACACCATAAAGCCCTTTAACCGCACCCCTATGGACGAGGTGATCCTGGATATCGCCAGCGTCCTGAGCCAGTGCGGCAGCACCCTGACACAGCTGTTTGCCAGCATGGTATCCAACCCCGGCCTGCTGCGGGAGGCGGAAAGCTTTGCCTGCGAGGACGGCAAGGGGGTATCCGCCTGGGTGGAGGGCCGGCGGGTGCTCATCGGCACCCGGGAGCTGATGAAGTCCTACGGGGTGGCCATCCCCCCCCGGGAGTACGAGGACCAGTACGGCCAGGGCAAGCAGGTGCTGTACATCTCCAACTCCGGCCAGGCGGCGGGGATGTGCGTCCTCTCCTACAAGGCGGATAAGCAGATGCGCCGGGCCCTGGAGCTGCTGGCGGACCGGGACATCGCCGTCTGCGTCTATACCACCGATCCCAACGTCACAGCCCCCCGGATCAGCCAGATCTACAGCTTCCCCAAGGAGCTGGTCAAGGTGATTCCGGCGGCTCTCCACCAGGAGGTGGACCGGTACATGGACCCCAAGGCCAAGGCCAGGGCGGGGATGGTGCACAGCGGGGAGCCCGCCTCCTATGTGCGGGGGGTGGCTGCGGCCCGCAGCTGCGACAGCACCCTGACGGTGCAGACGGCGCTGCTGCTGCTCTCGGTGGTGGTGGGCTTTGCCCTGGTGACGTTTTTTGCTTTTACCGGCGGGATGCCGGCCCTTACCTGGGTGACGATAGCGGCGTATCAGCTCTTTTGGGCGGCGATCCAGCTGTTTGTTGCCTTCTTTAAGCCGGCATAAAGGAGATGGGAAAAAACCACCTGGAGCTTCTCCTGCCGCAGGCGTGGCGGGGGCAAGCTCCGGGCGGCTTTTTGTGAAAATGAGAAGACAGAAAAGGAGTATGACTGCTATGGCTTACCAAATGACCAAGGATCTGGAGACGGGGAACACCCTCATCGACACCGAGCACCGGCAGCTTTTTGATGCCATTAACGGCCTGCTGGAGGCCTGCTCCAAGGGGCAGGGCCGCAAAGAGGTGGAAAGGACAGGGCGCTTTTTGATGGACTACACCGCCAAGCATTTTGGGGACGAGGAGCGGCTCCAGCAGCGGTACAAATACCCGGACTGCCAGCAGCACAAGCAGTACCACGAAACCTTTAAGAGGGTGGTGGCCGAGCTGGTAAAGGAGCTGGAGGAGAAGGGCCCTTCGGTCCAGCTGGTGGCCCGGCTTAACACGGTGCTGGCCGGATGGCTCATCAACCACATCAAGCGGGAGGACACCAAGGTAGCCGCCCACATCCGGGCAAATAGCTAAGAGCCTATTCAAGATCTCCCGGTGCGCCGAATTGGCAGGGATTTTTACGTCCTGCAAGGCAAAAAACCTCGGAGCCCTCCGGGCACGTCTGCTTCGCAGAATACTTGCTGTATTGCAAGGTTTTTTCCAGGCGCTAAGAGCCGCCTACGGCGGTTGCGCCTGGACGCGCCTGCGGGCGCAGTAACGCCGCAGGGCGTGAAAAGACCTGCCAAGGCGGCGTGCTGGGAGATTTTGAATAGGCTCTAAGGCCCCGCAGAGAACCAAAAACCACCGCCCCCGGCGCCGATGCCGGAGGCGGTGGTTTTCTTTGGATAGATTAGCCTTCCGGCCGCGCCGTTTAGACGGTACGAGGTCCGCCCCTGTGGCATAGAGGGAAGGGCATGGGACAGGCCATCCCGCTACGGCTGGAGGAAGCCCACCCGCCGGTAAACCTTTTCGATGGTGCGGCGGCTCAGGGCCATGGCCTGCTGGGCCCCCCGGCGGTAGCATTCCTCCAGGTAGCCCTTGTCGGCCATCAGCTCCTTGTACCGGGCCTGTACAGGCGCCAGCTCCTGGACCACCGCCTCCCCAACGGCGGTCTTAAAGTCCCCGTAGCCCCGCCCGGCAAACTCTTCCTCGATGGCGGCAAAGTCCTTGCCGGTGAGCACCGAGTAGATGCCCATCAGGTTGTTGATGCCCTCCTTGCCCGGGGCGCAGGCCACTCGGGCCTCGCTGTCGGTGACGGCGCTGCGGAATTTCTTCAGGATAACCCCCGGCTCGTCCAGGATGGAGATAAAGGCCTTGGGGTTGGGGTCGGACTTGGACATCTTCTTGGTGGGATCCTGGAGGGACATAATCCGCGCCCCCTGTTCCGCCTTGGGGATAAAGGGCTCCGGCAGGGTAAGGGTGGGGCCGTACACCCCGTTAAACCGTCCGGCAATGTCCCGGGTAATCTCCAGATGCTGCCGCTGGTCCTCCCCCACCGGCACATAGTCGGTCTGGTAAAGCAGGATGTCGGTGGCCATCAGCACCGGGTAGGTAAAGAGGCCGGCGTTGACGTCGTTGGCGTACCGGGCGGACTTGTCCTTAAACTGGGTCATCCTGCTAAGCTCCCCAAACTGGGTAAAGCAGTTCAGTACCCAGCTCATCCCGGTGTGGTGGGGGTTGTGGCTTTGGATAAAGAGGATGCTCCGCTCCGGGTCGATGCCACAGGCCATCAGCAGGGCGTAGGCCTCCAGGGTGCGCTTGCGGAGGGCTGCGGGCTCCTGCCGGACGGTGATGGCGTGGAGATCCGCCACGCAGTAGAGGCAGTTGTAGTCCTCCTGGAGCTTGCCCCAGTTGCGCACCGCCCCGATGTAGTTGCCCAGGGTAAAAACGCCGGTGGGCTGTATTGCGGAAAAGATGATTTTTTTGCGCTCCGTCTGGGGCGCGGCTGCGGCCTCTGTCATGGAAGAAATA
Organism: Angelakisella sp.; assembly: GCA_022795575.1. Classification (GTDB taxonomy): domain Bacteria; phylum Bacillota; class Clostridia; order Oscillospirales; family Ruminococcaceae; genus Angelakisella. The sequence goes on from JAAWGY010000059.1 coordinate 8,551, forward strand.
CCTCCTCTGTTTTAGGAGGCTGTATTCGTGGCCCTTGCCCGGACGGCGTTTAACGGCTACGAATACAGCCTGTTGGTCAAATGTGTTGCGGGAATCAGCGGGGGAAGCGGTCCAGCACCCGGCCCAGCCGCTCCACGCCCTCCACAATCTGCTGGTTGGTGGGGGCAGAGAAGTTCAGCCGTACCGCGGTGCAGGGGGTGTTCTCCTGGGGCAGGAAGGTGGTGCCGGGCACCACCGCCACCTTGGCCTCTCCGGCGGCGCGGACAAAGGCCATCAGGTCGATATCCGCCGGCAGGGTGCACCAGATAAAGAAGCCCCCCTCCGGCGCGGTAAAGCTGGCCCGGGGCAGGTGCTGCCGCAGCCCCTGGACCATCAGCTCGCATTTGCCCCGGTACAGCTTTTGCAGCGCCCCCAGGTGTCCCGCCATGTTGCAGGACTGCAAAAACTGGCAGCAGATGATCTGGCTGAGGACGGCGGTGTGGACATCGTTGCACTGCTTGGCCACCACCATCTTATCCAGCAGGGCGGTGGGGGCGATGGCGTAGCCCACCCGCAGCCCCGGGGAGATGATCTTGCTGAAGGTGCCGCAGTAGCAGACGATCCCCTCGCTGTCCATGGTCTTGATGGCGGGGATGTGCTTGCCGGTAAACCGCAGGTCGCCATAGGGGTTGTCCTCCAGAATGACGATCCCCGCCTGGCGGCAGAGTTCGTAGACACCCTGGCGCTTTTGCTGGGACATGGTGGCCCCGGTGGGGTTTTGGAAGTTGGGGATGACATACAGCAGCTTTGCCCGGGGGTTCTCCCGGATGGCGGCCTCCAGCCCCTCCAGCGAGATGCCGTCCGCCTCCACGTCGATCCCCACCAGTTTTGCCCGGCAGGTGCGGAAGGCGTTCAGCGCCCCGATAAAGGAGGGGTTTTCGCAGAGGATGACGTCCTCGTCGTTTACCAGGCATTTTGCGGCCAGGTCGATGGCCTGCTGGGCCCCGCTGGTGATGATGATGCCGTCCCCGGGGTGGGTGAGGCCGGGCTCCCGGCTGTTGGCAAACTGCTTCGCGGCCTCCCGCAGCTGGGGGTAGCCCTCCGAGATGGAGTATTGCAGGGCGGTGATCGGGTTGTTCTCAAAGACAATACGGGAGATGTTCTCTAACTCCTTGACCGGAAAGGCCTCCTGGGAGGGGTTGCCGCCGGCGAAGGGGATGACGGTGGGGTCCGTCAGGTTCTTAAAGATTTCCCGAATGGCGGAGGGCTGCATGGCAGCCATCCGTTTTGACATGGTCAGCTCCATAAAAACACCTGCTTTACCTCGTAAATTTTGCCTGCGGGACAGGGGCCTGCTTTTTGACAGAGAGGATGCCCTGTCCTCAATACTCCAATTATACCAAATTCGGTGGGAATTGCAACGGGGGTATTTTGTGGGAGCTGGCAAAAACTGGAATTTTTCGCGGAGAGGGGGTTGTGTTTGTTGGGATGGTGCGCAGGAGGGGAGGCTGTGGGTTTGTGTGTCACTGGTGGACAGGATGGAAAAGGAAGGGCGTTTTGGGCTGATGGACAAAAAAGCGCCCGCCCCACAACCAACCAAAGCCACAAACCGGCAAACAAGCAAGCCCACCCGTCCCCACTCCCCCGCCGCCCGGCGGCGCCTCCGGCCAAAGGCCGGAGAAAAAATCCCCCCGCAGGGAATCAAAATCCGCCGGAGGCCCCACCCGACCGAAGGGAGGGAACCCCCCGCAGGGAATCAGATCCGCCGGAGGCACCACCCGACCAAAGGGAGGGAATCCCCCCGCAGGGAATCAGATCCGCCGGAGGCACCTTGTCAGGCCAACCGGAAGGAGGGAGCGGGCCATTACGCTCCCCCCGCAAGGC
>JAAWGY010000060.1 GCA_022795575.1 Angelakisella sp.
GGGGAGTTTCGCTCCTGCGGGAGCGACCAGGGCTCTGCCCTGGACCTGCAAGCCTTTGAAAAGGCTTGACCGAAACTTTTAGCGCCCTTCGGGCCTTTGGCGGGCAGGCTCTCTGCTGCCGGAAAACTGCCTCCCCCATTCTATCTACAGGAGTCGATGCCCATGAAACCCTATTTCGCCGGAAGCTACGATATCGCCGTCATCGGCGCGGGCCACGCCGGAGTGGAAGCCGCCCTCGCCGCCGCCCGCCTGGGCTGCTCGGTGGTCATCTTCACCATCAGCCTGGACGCAGTGGCCAATATGCCCTGCAACCCCTCCATCGGCGGTACCGCCAAGGGCCACCTGGTCCGGGAGCTGGACGCCCTGGGCGGCGAAATGGCCCGCGCCGCTGACGCCACCATGGTACAAAGCCGTATGCTCAACCGTGGCAAAGGCCCCGCCGTCCACAGCCTCCGGGTGCAGTCCGACCGCGCCGCCTATCACCGGTATATGAAGGAAATGCTGGAATCCACCCCCGGCATCCTGCTCCGCCAGGGGGAGGTAGTGCAGGTGGAGGTCGGCGCCGGGGGCCAGGTCCAGGCCGTCCTCACCGCCATGGGCGGGCGGTACGAGGTCCAGGCCGCCATCGTCGCCACCGGCACCTACCTGCGGGGCAGAGTATTTGTAGGGGAGTTCTCCCAGGAGAGCGGCCCCGATGGTACCCACCCCGCCCTCGCCCTTTCCGATAACCTCCGGGACCTGGGCCTTACCCTGCGGCGTTTTAAGACCGGCACCCCCGCCCGGGTTCACCGGGATTCCATCGACCTCGCCCGCCTGGAAGTACAGCCGGGGGAGGAGCCGGTGATCCCCTTCTCCTTTGGCAACTGGGGCAAGCGGGACTATCAGAACCTGCTCCCCTGCTACATCAGCTATACCACCCCGGATACCCACAAGGTCATCCGGGAGAACCTGCACCGCTCCCCCCTCTACGCCGGGGAGATCCAGGGCATCGGCCCCCGGTACTGCCCCAGCATCGAGGACAAGGTGGTCCGCTTTGCCCACCGGGAGCGCCACCAGCTGTTTATCGAACCCATGGGGCTGGATACCCGGGAGATGTACCTGCAAGGGATGAGCAGCAGCCTGCCGGAGGAGGTGCAGCTGCAAATGTACCGCACCATCCCCGGGCTGGAGCGGGTGGAGCTGATGCGCAGCGCCTACGCCATCGAGTATGACTGCATCGATCCCACCGGCCTGCGCCCCACCTTGGAGGTAAAGGGGGTGCCGGGGCTTTACGGCGCGGGGCAGTTTAACGGCACCTCCGGCTACGAGGAGGCGGCGGTCCAGGGCTTTGTGGCAGGGGTGAACGCCGCCCACGCCGTCCTGAAAAGGGAGCCCTTTACCCTGGAGCGGTCCGGCTCCTATATCGGCACCCTCATCGATGACCTTGTCACCAAGGGGTGCATGGACCCCTACCGGATGATGACCAGCCGCAGCGAGTACCGGCTGCTGCTCCGCCAGGACAACGCCGATGTCCGGCTGATGCCCACCGGCTATCGCCTGAAGCTCATCGGGGAGCAGCAGTACCGGGATTTCCTGGAGCAGCAGCGGGCCAAGGAGGCGGAAAAGGCCCGGTTGGCCGCCCTGACCATCCCCGCCAGCCCCCAGGTGAACCAATGGCTGGTCCAGGCGGGGAGCGCCCCCCTGGAGCGAGGCATCCGGGCGGCGGAGCTGCTGAAGCGCCCCCAAGTGACCTATGCGGGCCTGGCGCCCTTCGACCCGGACCGCCAGCCCCTCCACCCCCATGTGGCGGAGCAGGTGGAGATTGAGGTGAAGTACCAGGGCTACCTGAAAAAGCAGGAGGCCCAGGTGGCCGGGATGCGCCGGTTGGAGACCATGCCCCTGCCGGAGGGGATCGATTACCGGGAAATCCGGGGGCTGCGGCTGGAGGCGGTGGAAAAGCTCCAGCGCCTACAGCCGGAGACGCTGGGCCGGGCAAGCCGGGTAAGCGGGGTGAGCCCTGCGGATATCTCGGTGCTGATGATCTGGCTGGAAGGGAGGAAGGGACATGATACCCAAGGAAGCCTTTGAGGCGATGCTGGCGGAGGCTGGGCTGGCGGGGGAATACCAGCCCTTTGCCCGGTACTGCGGGATGCTCCAGGAATGGAACCAGCGGATGAACCTGACCGCCATCACCGACGACCAGGGGGTGGCGGAAAAGCACTTTTTGGACAGCCTCCTGCCCCTGACCCTCTGGGAGCTCCCCCGGGGGGCCCGGCTCGTCGATGTGGGGACCGGGGCGGGATTTCCGGCGGTGCCCATCAAGCTGCTGCGGCCGGATATCCAGATTACGCTGCTGGACAGCCTGCAAAAGCGGCTGACCTTTTTGGAGGAGGTGTGCGGCCAGCTGGGCATCCAGGCGGAGCTGCTCCACGCCCGGGCGGAGGACGCCGGCCGGGACCCGGCCCGGCGGGAGCGGTATGACGTTGCCACCAGCCGGGCGGTAGCGGGGATGGACCTGCTGGCCGAATACTGCCTGCCCCTGGTCCGGCCCGGCGGGGTGCTGCTGGCCCTAAAGGGGAGCGGCGGCGCGGCGGAGTCCCAGGCGGGGGCAGCCATGGTGGAGCGGTGCGGGGGGACACTGCGGGCGGTAAAGGAATACGCGCTGCCCAGCGGGGACCGCCGGACGCTGGTGGTGGTGGAAAAGACCGCCCCCACCCCCAAAAGATACCCCCGCACGCCCGCCCAGCTGGCCAAGGCGAAAAAGGAGGCTGCCGGGCAAAAATAAGCGCTTTATTCACAGTCCGCTGACGCAGTCAGGCAAGGGCCTTTGCCCCCTGCCTGCGTCATCCAGCTTGTGAATACAGGTTTTAACACGGCAGGTCCGCCATACCACAACGAGCCCGTCCGGGATGCCGGCCGCAGGTCTGCGGTACGGTAAGCCGGGCGGGCTCGTTTGCAGCAGGCGGTCTGCCGCGTTTTCTTTCAAGGGGAAAATACGTTTTGTAATATATCTGGCAAAATCTACCGGTTTCCGCCGCCGGCGCTGCTCCATGGCCCCTGGCGGCTGCTGGGGAGGTAGGTGACATTGCCATAGGTTGCCGCCGGTGTCTGCTGCGGGGTGGTCTTCTGCCGCTGGGTGGCCTTCTGCTTGCGCAGCGCCGCTTGCCGGCGCTTTTGCGCCGCCAGCTGCCGCCGGCGCCGCTCCTCCTGCACCTTGCGGTAGTGCCTGCGGATAAAGAACCGGGCGATGAACAGCGCCAGCACCAGCACCCCCAGGACAACGCCTCCCCATTTCAGGATCAGCAGAGCGTTTTCCTGGAAGGGGTAGACAAAGGTCTGGCCCTGGTAGGTATTCTGGTTGGCGGCGGTGGTTTGGCCCACCGTGTAGCCCATCGGCCCCTGGTAGAGCTGCACCCCGTTTTTATCCTGGATGGTCAGCACCGGGGCAATCTCCTGGCCGCTGAGGTAGCTTTCCGGGATGTTGTAGGAAAAAACAAGGTCCTGGATCTCCGTCCCCTTGGAGACCAGCAGATCCACGTCCTCCTCCGCCTGGATCTTGGCCACCCCCACCTGCTGGCCGCTGTGGTCCAAGATGGGCACGGTAAAATCCTGGATGTTCTTGGCCCGCAGGTTCAGCGTCCCGAAGTTGTCAAAGCAGTAATCCAGCAGCTTGGTGGAGTCCTTGTACTTATCGTAGGTGGTGGGGGAATCCATCGCCACGCAGATCAGGGTCATATCCCCCCGCTTGGCGGTGGTGACGATGGTGTGGCGGGCGTCGTAGGTGTAGCCTAACTTTCCCCCCACCGCCCCGTCATAGTAGTACTTCATCGTTTTCAGCAGCATATTGTGCCGGGTGCTAAAGGGCCGGGCCTGGGGCTGCTTGTTGGTGGGGGCCATCTCGTAGCTGAGGGCGCCGTAGTACTCGTCGAACCCCTCCACCCCCATGGCCCACTGGGTAATCAGGCACATATCGTAGGCGGTGGTGTAATGGCCCTTTTGGTCCAGTCCGTTGGGGTTCATAAACTGGGTGTCCTTGGCGCCGATCTCCTGGAGCTTCTGGTTCATCAGGGGGATAAAGCTGTCCATATCCCCGGCGCTGTACTGGGCCACGGCGTTGGCGGCGTCGTTGGCGGACATGATCATGGTGGCCATCAGCGCGTCCCGCAGGCTGATCTCCTCCTCCTCGGTGAGGGCGATGTGGGTGGAGCCGGCCTCGATGGAGTGGCAGGTCTTATAGTCCAGCACAAAGCGGTCGTCCGGGTTGCCCCCCCGCTCCAGGGCCAGGGCCACCGTCAGGATTTTGGTGATGCTGGCGGGGGCCTTCTGCTTGTTCATCCCCTTTTCAATGAGCACCTGCCCGCTGGCGGCATCCATAACGCAGTAGGTATCCGAGATGATGTCCAGGGCAGGGGTAAGGGCATAGGCGGTGGGGGTGAGGGCGCAAAGGGCCAGCGCGCCGGCGGCCAGGAGGGAAAACAGCTTTTTTTTCATCAGCAACACTCCAGAATCCTTGATTCTTTTTCCGAAAAGCACACGGAAGGGCTTCTTGCACGCCGCTGGCGGCGCGGGTGGCTCCCTTGGCGTTTTGTTATAGGGCACCTGCCGGGGGGCGTGGGGGAAGAGGCTTGCGGTTTCTAACCGGTACAGGATCTCCCGGCGTGCAGGGAGATTCTGAATCGGTTCTAAGATATGTCAAAACAGTTAAATCCTGCGCTGGAAAATATCGGCTCCTGCAAATAGCAGTAATAAGTATACACTTTTTTTGTCCGGATGTAAACCGGCCTGCCGGCGGGAAATGGACAAAACGCGCAGTTGGCAGGCGTGCTGTGTTATTTAGGCGGGGTGGGGGGCCCGGCACGGCGGCATATATGCTTATCGGAAGCCCTAACGGTATGTAGTATAACCGTACGGGAACCAGCGCGGTGCGTTCCCTCCGGCACAGAGCGTACAGCCCCCTCGTTTATTCCCAGCCCTGCATAGCAGGGAATAAGGAGACAAGCCCCTCTAAGCACATTGCAAATATATCCGCGAAAGTATATAATAAATGTCGAAATCAGCATTTTTTCTTCCCGATGTGATTTTGTGTACCGGTTCTCTCTTAAATTATAACCAGGAGATTCACATTCTCACCGCCGCTCCCCGGCTGGAGCGCAAGCTTCACTGGGTGAAGGAGGCCAAGATGGCGGTGGTCATCAGCCAGGAGCGGAACGAGGTGGGTATTTCCGGTTGCCAGCAAAAAATCATGTGAACATCTACGCTTGGTACAAGGCTGTTGCATAAAATCCGTCTTACCAGGTGATGAATCAGGATTCTGATTTGACCATTATATATTCAACCGCTGATATTGCTTACAAGGGAGTGTCCTTATGCCGCATATTGAGATTATTAAGCCAATCTCACAACCCGCAGATGAGTTTCGATTACTAAACTGGTTAAATGAAAGGTTCAGCAGCACCACGTATCATTCATTCAGGTGTCTTGTTGCATTCGCAAAAGTCAAACCGTTATATAAGATGCACGAAAATATACAAAAGTGGAATGCATCAGGCAATCATACAGAAGCAATCATTGGCGTTGATCACAAGGGAACAAGTCTGCAAGCGCTTCAGTATGCACTGGCCAACTTTCAACACACTTATGTTTTGCATACGGACCACTCTACATTTCATCCAAAAATGTACATTTTTTCTGGTGAAACGGAAGCTGCGGTGTATTATGGATCAAACAACCTGACACCAGGGGGGCTGGAAACGAACTTTGAGGGAGGAGTTATCCTCACATTGACCTTCCCCGAGGATGCCGATTTATTTGATCAAGCAATGGCATCCTTTGAATCGCTGCTACCATCTTCGATTCCGTGCTGTGTGGAGTTGACAAACACTATATTACAACAGCTGAACAACGGCGGATGGTTATTGGATGAAAGCATCCCAAAAGCTGTACGAAATCTTGGTGCAATAAGAAGAGCCGGATACACTACAAGTACCCCTTCCCTATTTGCACCGTATAAAACAAAATTGCCAAAGGCCATTTCCAAAACGGCATTAGCCGTAGCCGCAGCAAGTGCAGGCATTACCACAAATCCCATAGGGAGCGGTACGCCTGTAACACCGGTCATCTCTCATACAGCAGCTTCTCCTGCGGTGCCTATTGCAATTGTTGAAGGTTTGGTAATGCAAGTTGTCCCCCATCATAACGGAGAAATCTTTCTCAGCATGAATGCCATCAGGCAGAATCCCGGTTTCTTTGGATTTCCATTCACCGGGCAAACCGTACCTAAGAAAGCAACAAACCCCACATATCCACAACGAGACCCAGACCCCATTGTAAATATTTTTGTATACGATGCTGCCGGCACGTGTGTCCGCACCGAAATTCAGTATAACCTAAATACTGTTTTTTATGAAAAGAAGGCAGAAATTCGCATTACAATTACGCCATCTATTTTGAGAGGGCTTAACTATACCGGTGGAAGTGATTACCCCATAATGGTTATGCGTAACTCCGAAACAGATGAGTGTGACTATGACTTACACTTTTACGCAAAAGGCAGCACGGACTATAGCAGCTGCCTAAGCATCTGTGATCAGGCTCTTCCGTCCGGAGGCAAGCCGGTAGCCCGGAAAATGGGCTGGATTTAATACAAGATTTTCGGAACAGCGAAGCAACATGAAAAATGCCCCGCTATTCTTTTGGCTTTTGGAATATGAGGATATTGTTCTCCGTGATAGAATTATTCATATGAAGATACTTTTCAACAGTAACGCTAATTGGAATGTCGTAGATAAGATCCCATCCCAAGCTTTTCCCGGTTTCGCGCAAAACCGTAGTTGTTTTTATTGCAGTTGTTTCTGCTCCCGTAGTTGTTTTGGTATCACCGATTACGATGCAGATATGTCCGCCGCGTTTGACTACTGTATTTAACGATGCCATAATTTGTGACATATCATTAAAGTACATATATAGCAATGCGGCCATGTTCTTTTTCCGGAACCCCACATCCGAATTTACATTTTCAAGATATATTTTGCGAATCAATTCACAAGCAGTGGGCGAAGTGATCTGCCCATAATTACCAATACGAATTTGCTCTTCATATTGCTGGCGTGTAATTTTTCGGATTTCCCGTGTCCCGGTCATTTCCGCTTCTATGGGGACTCGCATGGAAGCGTTGAGATCGTTGAGCACCAGCAAATTTAGGCGGTTGGTGTCGATGTATGGCAAAGCGGTTGCGTAGGGCGGACTGGTAATAACAATATCCACCCCCTCGTCAGGTAGATGGTCTTGCAGTTTATGGACACACTTAGAGTTTCCAAGCCAAATGCTTGCAGCTTTTATTTTTTCCGGAGCAGCATTTCTAATCTCATGGAAAGCAATGATCCTGTCGTACTGCAGCTTCAAATTTTGCAAATACATTTCAATCACAGGAGCGTCATCAATGGCTTCTTTTCTTCGCCGGATTCGCAAGTCAGAAGGCTCTTGCTGGGAAATATCACGGATAATCGAGCTTAATATAATGCGCAAGAAACATTTTATTATTTCGTCCGGAACATTTTTGATGTGGTTAAGGATAAACCCCATTTTATTAATAACATTCTCCGGAAACCAGCTCTTAATTTCGTCAATTGTATCTGTTGGAAAGACATAATGGTAGTCATGCGGAACATAGGACTCTAAATCTCTAATAAATAATGAAATATGTCCTTCAAACTCATGTGCCGGCACAGACAAAATACTTGTTTTTGCTTTCGCTATTTCTGTGGCAATGGGATTAATATCACAACCAAAAGCGGAATAACCGTTCAGGATAGCCTCCAATGCTACTGTACCACTTCCACAAAACGGATCGAAAACGGTTCCTCCCACTGGAACAGATAAAATGTTCAACAGCGGACGAACCAACTGGGGATAAAATTTACCTTTGTAAGGATGGATACCATGTGTTACATACTTAGGATCTTTTCGACGAACAATTTCTTCGTCATTTCCTTGTTCCAAGACTGATTGCCATGTTTTATACTGTGTCCTTCCGATACTAAAGCAATGGAAATATGTCAGCTTTTTCAATTGCTGCAGCTTGCAAGGAGGGACCGTTTGTATGCTATTGCAATTCCCCACGATTGCGGTAAGCTCCAAATTAGATATCTCCTGTTCATATGGCCACAGCTTGTATCCAACAGGATGGAATACCACCTCAACATCAAGGCAAGGCTTTCTCAAAATTAAAAGTTGCTCTGCTGTCGCTCTTTTTGCTTTGACAGAACGTTTATTTTCAGGCAACGGACGATCTATAATCGTAACGAATTCAAACCCCAATCCTTGTGCAAGCCTTCCAATATGTTCAGCAGTTTTGTACAGAACGCCATCAAAAACGGCATCGCCCAAAACAAAAACCGCGTATCGGCCGGGTTTTAGTGCACGAAAACAGTTGCTTAGAACGGGTGTTAGCTCTTCTTCAAAGGTATCAAAGGAATTTTTATTTCTTTGATACTTCAAATGGGACCCTATTTCTACCTTCCCCATTTCAACCGGATTTCCGCCAAGCCAAAATATTCTAAAACGATGATAAAGATGATAATCAAAGGCATTGGGGTATGGCGGAGAAGTTACAACCAAATCCACCTCGTTCTCGCGAATCGTTTTCTGCGCGCCAACAATATCATCCATTACATTAACGGTAATAAATCGAGCAGAACGGTGCTCTAAAAGCTGTCCGATAACCTTTACCTTTGCAAAATTCTCTCGAAGGTTGTGCAAATATATGCTTATGGTCTCGCCCATTGCGGAATTTCGTCCAATCGCCCTATAGCACGTTTCACTTTCCTGGTTGGAAACCTTTGTTATTATTTTAGAGAGAGAAGCCAGGGCGACGGTGATAGCGGCATCGCTTTTAAGCTCGGTTTTAATCATCCTTTTTATATAAGCAAGCTCGCATATGACGGTGTTGCAAAACCATTTTTCAATATTAGGAATGGACGGAATTTCTGCCTCTAATTCCTCCTGATGCGTATCAAAGTATTCCTTTAGAAAACTCAATGAAGAATTATAAAATTCAAGCTTACCAATAAATTTTTTAAGCTCGTCTTCTTCAAAAAAGCGTAACGACGTGGTCTTTGCTCTTCCAATAATGGCTCCAAGCGGGTTTACATCCGTACTGATACAGCAGCGATCATTGAGTAACGCTTCTACCGCAGTTGTTCCACTGCCGCCAAAAGGATCCCATACAAGTTCGCCTCGTGACGATAAAAGCTGAATTACTTGGGCAGGCAATTGCGGAACAAACTTTGCGGGATATGGGTGTAAGTCGTGGGATAAATATGATGTACAGTTGTCTGAAAATGACCAGTCCACTGAATGGAAAATTTCAATAACACGCTGTACTGCCTCAAACTGGATACTTTCAGTTTGAGGCAGTGTATAGTCTCTACCTTTGGCAGAAGCTTCTGTTTCTGCAATATATTCTTCAAAAATGCGTGCAGTTTTTGATTTGCTGGATTTCATAGATATGCCCTCCTGTTCTGGGAACAGTATAGCATATCCCAGAATTTTTTTCAAGCTCTTGCCGTTTAAGGGAGTATTCAAAGAATGCGTTAGAATCTGTATTCATAGCCAGCTGATGCAAGGCGGGAAAAGCCCTGGCTTGACTGCGTCAGGCGGTTATGAATACAGATTCTTAGGCATAGGTCAGCATTTGATCCCGCTACCGCAGTAACCATCCGTACAATACCCTTTTGCCTGAGGAGCTTCATTTACCGGTTTCTGTTTTGATCTGTTCGTCCCCAAAAACTTTCCTATTCCAGGCAACTGATTCCTCCATGGTATATTTTGATGGACAGCTTGCGCGTTTCTTCCGGGTATTTGTGTCGTTCCTGGTCTATGGTTTACTATGTGTCGCACTCCTTACGTTTGCAGCGTTGGCTACTTGATACAGAAAGTGCCCCCCGCCGGGTAGGCGGTCAAGGAATATACATCTTCAGTTACGCACTTGCCCAAGAAAGGCCATAAAAAACCACCAACCCACCCCCACAACGAAACGGAGCAACAGAACAGCAAACAAAGTGCCCCCACTCCCCCAGCAGGGAATCAAAATCCGCTGGAGGCACCTTAAAAACAGCAGGCACCTTTCGCAAAAGGACAGCTAAGCTGCGAATGGACAGGCTTTTACGCCGGTGAACCCAAAATGCGCCCGCCTCCAGCGCCTGCGGCGCGCGGCGGGCTGTTTTGGGGAGAAAGCGGCTACCCCTAACCCCGGCCGCGGTTTGCG
>JAAWGY010000061.1 GCA_022795575.1 Angelakisella sp.
CGCTACCGCAATCGCAGAAATCGTTTTGCACTTCGCTTTTCTTTGATTGCTGGCATCTGCAACTTTGACCGCTTTGTCTAATTTCGCAAGAGGTCTATTCTTCATTCCCCCCAAAGTAGTAGAGAAACAGGTCCTCCAAATTAGGCTGTACCTGCACCGCCCCCGCCACCGGGGGCCGCTCCCCGATGACACGGAGGACGGTGGTGCCGTTTTCCTCGTTGCGAAGGTTGCTGACATTCCAGGAGGCGGCGTACCGCTCCGCCTGGGTGGTGGGGACGCCGCACTCCCATACAAAGCCGTCGATCTCGGCGGTGATGTCCTGGGGCTTTCCAAACTGGATAACCCGGCCGCTTTTCATTAGGATAATCTCCTCGGCAATAAACTCCACATCCGAGACGATGTGGGTGGAGAGGATGACCACCCGGTCCTTGGAAAAGGCGCTGATGAGGTTCCGAAACCGCACCCGCTCCTTGGGATCGAGCCCTGCCGTGGGTTCATCCAGAATGAGAATTTTCGGATCATTGAGCATGGCCTGTGCGATACCTAAGCGCTGCTTCATCCCGCCGGAAAAGGTTTTTACCTTCCGCCTGCTCTCCCCGGCAAGCCCCACCGCCTCCAGCAGCTCTCTTGCCCGTTTCTTGGCGGCCCGGTCCGGCAGGCCCTTTACCGCCGCCATGTAGAGGAGAAAGTCCAGGGCGGTAAAGTCCGGGTAGTACCCGAAGTGCTGGGGGAGGTATCCCAGCAGGCTCCGGTACTCCTCCCCCATCTCCCGGACCGGTTTACCGTCCAGCAGGATTTTGCCGGAGGTGGGCTCCTGCACGGTGCAGAAAAGCCGCATCAGAGTGGTCTTTCCCGCGCCGTTCTGGCCCAGCAGGCCATACACCCCGCTGGTCAAAGTGACGCTGATATGGTCCACCGCTGTTTTCGGGCCGTATCGTTTGGTCAGCCCGACTGTTTTCAATTCCATAAAAAACTCCTTTCCGGGGAAGAAAATACTCCCCATGGCTTCATGGAGAGTATAAATTGAAGTTTTCTATTTTCTATCTGATTTCGGCGTTGGTTCCGAAAAAAGCGGTGGCCTTTGCTCCCGCCGGTCCGTTCTCCACCTTCAGCCAACCGTCATGGTGGCGGCAAAGGGTGGTGCAGATGTATAAGCCCAGGCCAAAGTGGCTCCCCTTCTCTCCTGTAAAATAGGGGGCGGCGGCCTTTTCCAGGGCCTCCGGGGCAAAGCCGGGGCCGTCGTCCGTCATTGTAAGGAGCAGCCCGCCGTCGGCCTCCGCCAGAGTGAGGCTCACGGTGTTTTTTGCGTACCGGGCGGCGTTGGCCACAAGGTTTCCAACCACCTGGGCGACAAAAGCCCCGTCCAGGGTGAGTGACTGGGAGCCGGTCCGGTCCTCCATGGAAAAGCCCTTCCCTGCCTGGGTACAGACCATCTCGCCGCTTTCCGCCAGGGAAGCCGCCAGAGGGGCCAAAGCCGTCGGCTGGCAGTTGGGCCGGGTGTCCTCCAGGCGGCGAAGCTGGCTCATGGTGGAGACATACTGCTCCAGCCGGGCGATATGCCGCCCCATGGTGATGGCGGTGGTCCGGGTTTGTTCCTCCCCGCTGGCCTGGAGCATCTCGTTGTAGCCTTTCAGGACGGTGAGGGGAGTCCGCAGGTCGTGGGCAAAGGCGGCGTTCAGGCGCTTGCGCTCCTCCATCTGCCGCCAGATCTCCGAGAAGTTCCGGGCCAGGGCAGCACGCATCGTCTCGAAGGAGGCGGAGAGCTGTCCCAGCTCATCCCTGCTGTAGATGGCGACGGTAAAGTCCAGGTCGTTCTGTGAGATTTTTTCCGAGGCCAGCCGCAGCTCTGCCAGGGGCCGTTTCAGCTTGTTCCGGTAGAAAAGCAGCGCCGCCCCCAGGATGCAGAGGGCGGACCACACCGGCGTCGTCACCGTGGGCAGGGCCCGGAGGATGTCCACCGTCCGCTGGTCCTCCGGGGTGAGGGGGATGACATCGGTGCCGATGTAGGTCCCCTCCCCCAGCCGCTCCCCTCGCTCGTTGGTGAGGTAGTATTTTTCCATGGTGTTCGGGTAGGCGGCACGGATCTTCCTTACGCCCAAATCGCACAGATTGGCTGTCATCTCGCAGAGGACCAGGGCCAGCAGAACAGCGACGGTGATGTACACCACCAGGGCCTTTCGCAGAGGGAGGTCCCGCCAGCGGCGTCTTACCGGTTCCATTTGTAGCCGCACCCCCAAACTGTTTCCAGATAGACCCTGTCCGAGTGAACAGCCAGCTTGGCTCGTATCCTGCGGATATGCTCCGCCACCACCCCGCTGCTCCCCTCGCTGTCGTAGCCCCATATCTTCTCGTAGATGCGCTCTTTGTCAAAGACCTGGCCGGGATTTTGGCTCAGCAGCTCCACAATGTCGAATTCCTTTTTGGTCAGGGGAATTTCCTCCTTGCCGAAGAAAAGCCGCTGCTCCCCGTAGTCAATGGCCAGCTCCCCGGCAAACCGGACCCGTGCTTGGGATTGATGCCGGGCCTCCCGGCGCAGGTGGGCCTGGACACGGGCCTCCAGCTCCACCAGGGAGAAGGGCTTGAGGATATAGTCGTCCCCTCCGGCGGAAAAGCCACGGACCTTGTCGGTGTCCTCGATCCGGGCGGTGAGGAACAGGATGGGGCAGGAAATATGGTCCCGAATCGCCTGACAGACCGCAAGGCCATCCAGGTCCGGCATGGACACATCCAGCAGGATCAGGTCCGGGGACTGCTCCGCCCGCAGGAGGGCTTCCCGACCGCTTTGGGCAGTGAGGACCTGGTAGCCCTTGCCGGTGAAAAAGCTGGCCAGCATGGCGACGATGTCCGGCTCATCGTCTACGATGAGTAGTTTGGTTTCCATGGGATACACCTCCTTGGAGACAATACAGCAGGTAATTTTCTACTTTTTATCAACTTTACCTTGCTGCCCCCAATAGAATACCCCTTTTCGCCTTGTAGTTCAATCTGCGGTATAACGCTTTTGGACCATCGGGGGGAGCTCCTCGTAGGACACCTCGGCCCACTCCAAAACGCCCCGGACGGGCATAACGGCGAGGCGAAGGAAAGCGCCCTCCCGCAGCTGCTTGGAGGTCCCGAAGGTCACTTCCTTTTCCTTCCCCTTTTCGTCGTAGGCCAGCAGCGTGTAGGAGTAGGGCAGGCCGCCCTTGAAATCCACAACGCCTCCCCGGCTGTGGACCTCTTCCATTTTGCTGTTGTCGATTTGGGTGTAATAGTCGGCGCTGCCCGTCCCCGACAGGAACCAGATACCAAAGCATACCAGCCCGATGAAAAGAACAGCAGCACAGATGCCAATAGTCGCTTTTTTCTTCATATTGATACACTCCTTACCAACCTTTTTTAGTAATGACTTGCTTGGGCTTTTTCACCGCCTTTGCGGCCTCCCCTTTTTGGGCGGTCACAACAAGGACAGCACAAACCAGCAGGGCGACCAGAAGACTGAACACACAAAGCAGAGGATTCCAATGCACTGCCGGATCATAGCTGCGGTATCCAACCAGCCCCATACTTGCGGTCACAGGATACAGATTTGCCAAAGTCATGTTCCCCGCCGCAAACATCCCGCCGTAGCCATAGACAAAGGCGACCACCGCTCCAATCAGGTGCCCGTTGGGAATCCGGGCGGCGATGGCAATGATTGGCAAAACCGCAAGATACAGGAACAGGCAGTTCAGCGTAATCTGTGCCGCGGCTTGCAGGATGGCCGGCAGCGTCCCGCCGGGAAAGCCCAGCAGAAATGAGGCAGTCACGGTGAACAGGGTGCTGGCAAACCCCAGGAACAGGGCGAGCAGGCCACAGACGGTCAGCTTACCAAACAGCAGCGCAGGGAAAGACACAGGGATTGTCAGAATGTTTTTCAGCGTGTCGTCCGTCCCTTCCCGGTTGATGATATATCCGGTGATGAGGGCGATACACATGGGGAAAATGGTGGTGATGTTTTCCTTCATCACCTGTTCCGCAAAATGGGAGAAGGTCCAGACGGTGCCGTCCAGAGCGGTGGTGGTGAAGACAGTGAGCAGGACGGCCAGCAGCATCAGCAGAGCTCCTGCCCATATCATGTAATACCGTTTTAGCTTCCAAAGCTCGGTTTTTATCGCAACCAGCATATCAATCGCATCCTCTCTTTTTATACAGATAGTCGATCAGAAGGATGGACAGCACGGACATCACGCACAGAATCAAAACCGTCTGCGTGGTGGTGGGAACCAGATACTCCAGCCGGCCCACGCTCTCCCTGGCCCCATGGCGGACCATATCCCCGGCGCACCAGATGTTTAAGAGGGGAAGGGGCATCATCCAGCAGAGGAACTTGGGCAGGACCTCATAGCAGCTCTCGATAGTCAGGCTCAGAACGCTGTAAAAAACGCACAACAGAATGGAAAAGATATAAGTCTTGCTGAAAAAGACCACCAGCACCACCAGGGGCAGGGTGCCCGCCGTGATGAAGATCCCCATCTCCACCGCCAGCCACAGCTTGTAGCCCAGCCCGCCCACCTCGGCGATGAGGCTTCCGCAGAAGATGGTGACAACGGCAGAGGCCAGGCTGAAAATTAGCCCGAACAGAAACAGGACGACGATTTTGGCAAAAATCATATGGGTGCTGGTTACTGGGATGGTCCGCAGGTTTTTGAAGGTGTCGTTGTCCCGCTCCATGAAGAACAGCATGGCGGCGATGACGCCGATGACGCAGGGCAGGAGCAGCTCCACCCCGTAGCCCAGGACAAACTGGTAAAAATCGTCAAACAGCTGGGCTTTGGTGTCGTACCGGGCCGCCATGGCAGGAGTCAGCATCATCACGGCCAAGGGCGGGGGAAACAGGAATGCGGAGAGGATCACAAAGGGAATGAACCTTTTCCGCTTCAGCTTTTTAAGCTCACAGGAAATCAGTTTAAGCAATCCCTTCACCCCCCGTCACCCGCTTGAAGTAGTCCTCCAGGCTTTCCTCCACCGTCACCGCCTCCGAGACTTTCAGACCAGCCCGGACAAAGGCAGAGACGAGCTTGCTTGCCGGGATTTTGGTAGAGTTGACCCGCAGACTGTGGCGGTCCTCCAGGGCGAACTGGTCATCGGGAAAAACGCCTTTTAGGATTTCCGCCGCCCGCTCCGCATCGGAGACGACAAAGTGCAGGTATTTATCGCTCTTGGCCTCCAGCTCCTCAAGGCTTTCCTCCTCCAGCAGCACGCCATGGTCGATGATGCCGATGTCATCCGCCAGCAGCGCCACCTCGGAAAGGATGTGGCTGGAGATGAGGATGGTCTTGCCTCGCTCGTCGCACAGCCCCCGGATGAAAGAGCGCACCTCGGCGATGCCGATGGGATCCAGGCCGTTGATGGGCTCATCCAAAATCAGCAGCTCCGGGTCGTGCATCACCGCCAGGGCGATGGCCAGCCGCTGCTTCATCCCCAGGGAATATTGGGAAAAGAGCTTTTTATCCCGGTAGGGCAGGCCCACCAGCTCCAGGGCGTTTTGGATGGCGTTCCGGTTCTCCAGTCCCCGCAGGGCGGCAAAGATTTTCAGGTTTTCCGTTCCGGTGAGGTTGGGATAAAAGCCGGGGGATTCAATGAGGCTGCCGATGCGGGGCAGCAGCAGCTTTTCGTTGCCCGCCAGGGACTGCCCCCATATGGACACCTCCCCGGATGTGGGCGCAGCCAGGCCCAGCAGCAGTTTCATGGTGGTCGTTTTCCCGGCGCCGTTTCTGCCCAACAGCCCGTAGATACGGCCCGGCCGGACATGAAGATCCAGCCCGTCCACGCTTTTTTGTGTTCCATATTGTTTGGTAAGCCGTTGTGTTTCGATGACATATTTGCTCATGGCAGCTACCTCCTTTTCACGCTGCCAGTTTACCACGCCATCCTTGCGTTTTCTTTGAGAAAACCTTGAGAATACCTTGAGTTTGCCCCTGCGGGCTATACATTTTTTCTACCCCGGTCTATAATAAAAACTGGGGTAGGAGGTGGTCCTGTGCTGGATAAAGAAATCCTTATTGTTGACGATGAAAAAGACCTGCGGGACATGATCTGTTCCATCTTTTCTCATGCAGGCTATACCAAGCTGGTCACGGCGGCCTCCGGGGAGGAGGCCCTGACGCTGCTCTCAAAAAAGATGCCGGGCATCATCCTTCTGGATGTGATGATGCCCGGCATGGACGGTTTTGCGCTGCTTCAGGAGATCCGGGCTGTCAGCAGCGTTCCTGTGCTGATGCTCACCGCAAAGGGGGAGGCGGAGGACCGGTTTTCCGGCTTTGAGCTGGGTGCGGACGATTACCTTGTAAAGCCCTTTCTTCCCAAGGAGCTGCTGCTCCGGGTTCGGGCCATCTTAAAACGGGCCTACCCCCAGGAGAACAGCATCGTCACCCTGGCGGCCTCCTGTGTGGACCTGGACCGGGCCGAGGTGGTCAAGGGGGAGCAGCGCCTCCCGCTGACTGCCAAGGAGTACGCCGTTTTTCAAAGGCTGGCGGAGAATCCGGGGCGCATCGTCACCATCGGGGTGCTGTGCCAGGCGCTGTGCGGCGACATCTGGCAGGGGTATGAAACCACCCTGATGACCCATATCCGGCACCTGCGGGAGAAAATCGAGGAAAATCCCTCAAAGCCGGTATCCCTCCTGACGGTAAAGGGGCTGGGGTATAAGCTGATGGTGAAGGAGCCAGAGAAATGAAAACGGTAAAGCGGTTTTTTCGGAAGTATTTTCTGACCATGGTAGGGATCATCCTCCTGTTCCTGCTGCTCAATCTTCTGCTCTATCTTTCCTTGCTGGCCTGGGCCTGGAAAACCTCCGGCGGGCCGGAAATTTCTGTCCATGAGGTGTGGGCCAGCGTCACCGTGGACGAGGGAGGCGGCCTGACGGAGGCGGAGGGACTGGAGAAGGAGCTGGAGGAAAACGACTCCTGGGCCATGATTTTGGACGACACCGGGGCGGTGGTATGGGAGGAGCGCCTGCCGGAAGAGCTGCCTCGGTGGTACACCCCCACCGATGTGGCCAAGTTCAGCCGGTGGTATTTAAGAGACTACCCCGTTTTTGTACTGGAGCATCCGGCAGGGCTTTTGGTGGTGGGCACGGCAAAAAACAGCTTTGTCAAATACTGCGCCACCTACAAGGAGTCCTATGTCCGGATCATGCTTGCCGGTCTTGCCGTTGCTGTCGCCGTCAATCTGATCGCGGTGGTTCTGCTGAGCTGGTGGAATATGGGGCGGGTGGAAAAGGCAGTCACCCCCATTTTGAAGGGCATTGAGACGGTGGCCTCCGGCCGGCCGGTGAGCCTCCCGGAAAAGGGGGAGCTCTCGGAAATTGGCCGCCAGCTGAACCGGGCGGGAGCCTTTATCGCCAAAAAGGACAGCGCCCGGGCCGACTGGATCAGCGGCGTTTCCCATGATGTGCGAACGCCTCTTTCCGTCATTTTGGGCTTTGCCGGGCAGCTGGAGGAGGACCGGAGCCTTCCTGCCTCCGCCCGGGAACAGGCGGCTCAAATCCGCAGGCAGGGGGAAAAGCTGCGGAGCCTGATTTCCGACCTGAACCTTGCCTCCCGGCTGGAGTATGCCATGCAGCCCCTGCGGCTGGAACAGGTCTACCCGGTGGAGCTGGCCCGGCAAGCCGTCTGCGAGTTTCTGGACGGCGGCCTGGAGGAGCGGTACGAGTTGGAATTTTATGCGGGCCCCAAAAGCGAACCGGCCACGCTCCAAGGGGATGAACCCCTCCTGAAACGGGCGCTGTGCAATCTCATCCAGAACAGTATTGCCCACAATCCCCAGGGCTGCCGGATTGCCGTTTCGGTCACAGGTGAAGAAGCGGGTATTATCATCACGGTTGCAGATGACGGCGTGGGGGTATCTGCAGAAAAGCTGGCAGAGCTCAGCGCAGACAGCCCCTGCCTGGAAAGCACCGATGAAAAGCTAAACCTGCGCCACGGCCTGGGGGTACTGCTGGTGCGGCAGATCGTGGAGGCCCACAAGGGGACCATGGCTATGGAAAGCGCGCTGGGAAAGGGATTCAAAACAACGCTGACATTTCCGGCATATGCTGTTCTGAATTTTCAAAAGCAGATAAAAAGTTGAAAATTATCCCTTATAATACCGGTGCAAAAATTCAGCGGTTTTATGAAAAGGGGGACAAAAAAGTGTACGGCAGTCCCATTTTATATGCCAACGGGACGGCAAAGAAAGAAGAATAAGCGGTTCAAATACATAGCCGGATCGGCGGCGCTTCCTCCTGGTGGCCTGCCCGTTTCGGAGCTGCTGTGACGCTTTGTTTGTGGCAAGCCGGGAGGTTTTTGTCTCGCCCCAGGGGACAAACACCATGATCATCGAGTACGACCATGTATGCCGCCCGTATATCTACCAAAAGACCTGGTACGGGAAGCGGGAGATCTGGATCTATCCGAAAGGCGGCTTTATCGAGACGGTATCTTTTGGTGTGGAATTCAGAAGAATTTTATCGCGGCGTGTAGTATTTCCCGCGAAATCCATAGTAGATAGTTGAGAGGACGGAAAGGAGGGTTGCCCTGATGGATGACAACACCATCATAGAATTGTTCTTTGCCCGCTCGGAACAGGCGATCCGGGAGTTGGACAGCCAATACGGAAAGACTTTTCACAAACTGTCTTACAACATTCTAAACAGCTGCCAGGATGCGGAGGAATGTGTCAACGACGCCTACCTGGGCACATGGAATGCCATTCCGCCGGCACGGCCCAGCCCGCTGCTCGCGTTCGTCTGCAAGATTGTCCGAAACCTCTCCCTCACACGCTACCATTCGGGCAGAGCGGCCAAGCGCGGCGGCGGAAGCTACACGGCGGCGCTGGAGGAGTTGCAGGAATGTCTGGCCTCGCCCGGCTCTGTGGAGGGCGACCTGGAGGAGAAGGAACTGGTTCAGATCATCGAGGACTTCTTGGAAACTCTGCCCGCAGAGAATCGGGTTATTCTCATGCGCCGCTACTGGTTCTCCGACAGCTGCGGGGAAATAGCGGCGCGGACAGGTTTATCTGAGAAGAATGTGTCCGTCCGCCTGGCTCGAATCCGAAAACAACTGCGGTATTACTTGCAAGAAAGAGAGGTACTGCTATGAATGCAAAACGATTTTCCTCTGCCCTTGGAAAAGTGGATGACAAGTATATTATGGAGTCAGCCGCCTACGAGCGGAAAAAGAAAACCGGGTGGCAAAAATGGGGAATGATGGCGGCGTGTTTCTGCCTGCTCCTCACAGCGGCCACGATGCTGCCGGGAGTTTTGAAAGGGACTGGCGGCGTCCTTCCGCCCTCCGGCCCCGTTGTTTCCGGGCCTGTGGCCAGCGATGACGACCGGCAGCCCGGCACAGACGAGCCGAAGTCCCCCCAGGTCATCATCGAATGGGACAAAGTTGCCGTGAATGAATCAAACGGTATGGCCTCTGACGCGGCCCTGCGCTACTACGATCCAGAAATCTATCATACGGAGGACTGGGGAGAGAAGGAAATTGTGGCCTACTACGGCTGGAATCTGAAGCCTGGCTATATTCCCGAAGGTCTCACCGATGGTGGAAAGGGCCCTGGGGGAATCATGTACCAGGAGCGGGCCACCGGTAAAATCGTCCAGGACCAGGGGGGGCGTGGCTTCTGGACGGATTTTTGGGAGGACGGAAGCCCCAAATCAGATGATGACCTCTATATCCCCACCGGGTTCACCGTCCAGGTATCCAAGCTGGACATCCTCCATTGCGCGCTCCTGCCTGTGGAGGGAGAGCGCACCACAGACTTTGGCGGCGTACCAGTTACGCTCACCCATTGCTCTATGAAGCACGGTCCATTTGACCCCACGAAGAAAGCACCCGATGGCCTGTCCAATATGCCTGCGGGGTATTACGAGATTTATACCGCCTCCTTTACCCTGAACGAAACAAAGTATGAAGTAACCGCCCAGCGGCTGGAACTGGAGGAGGTCATTCGGATCGTGGCATCTATAATCGGCGACCAGTCCGGCAAAAGTATCACGGTAGGCGGCTCTCAGGAGCCGTAATCAGACCGGCAGACAGGTCAAAATATTTGAGAAGCTGTACCAATAGCTGCCGCACGCATCTTGACGGCAAATTTTCCGCCTGCCTTTGCCAAAAAATCTTGAAATACACACAGTATTCCTGCGCTTTTTTGGCATCGGCAGTCAAAA
>JAAWGY010000062.1 GCA_022795575.1 Angelakisella sp.
GGCTCCCCGGACCTTCCGCAGAAGGTCCCTGCGCCTTCAGGGCCTGCGCGGCCCTGGACCTGCGGCCCGGTAGCCCGGGCGGGCACAACCTGTGGGACAAGCTGTCCTACTCCATCCCGCCCTTGCCCCTGCGGGAGGTATACCTGCGGTACTCCTCCGCGTTAACCTGCGCCCGCCGGTTAATAATCCGCAGAAACCCCTCATTACACAGCTCGGTAAGCTGCCGGCTAATCGTCACACGCGCCCCACCCACAATCTCCCCCAGCTCCCCATGGGTATAATGAATCTTTAGGTTGTACCAACCGGGATCCGTGACGTTTTTGGTATCCACCGTGGAGCAGAAAAGCCTCTTCAACCGGCTCTTGCAGGAGTTAAAGGTGAGATTGGCCACCTCGTACCGCAAAATAAGCATCTTGTGGGAGTAGCAGCGGATCATGGCGTCCCGGAAAAGCCGGCTTTCGTCCATCAGCCGGTTTACCTCCCCCTCGTCTACCTTGTATAGCACCGTGTGTGTTTCGGTCTGCGAGTAAAGACTGGTTTGGGAATGGATAAAGCAGGTAAGCTCCCCAAAGAACCAGCCGGGAGTGAGGGTGTAAAGGATCTTGATCCCCCCCTCGGCGTTGTCCATGTAGTGCTTGGTGCGCCCGGCTTTGATGTAGTAGATGCCGCCAATCTCCTCCCCCGGCATCGAAAAGATGTGCTTGGGAGGGAAGGTGAGCTTCTGCCCCACCTGGCAGATGAGCTCGTCCAGCTGGGGATCAAAGAGGTCTGGTGTGGTGAGTGTGGTGCGTTCCATCTGTTCCAAAGTGCCTTCTCCTCCTTTGTGGGTTACGCAAGGCCGGCCCGTGTTAAGAGCTGCCCCAACCGTCAGCGGTCAGCCAAGATCGTTTTATTCGCCCTCCTGTGCCTCTGGAAGGAAACGATCGTGGATATTCGGTATATAGTTTAACAGAAAAAACAAAAAAAGCAACCAATGCCTTTGGAACAGAAACCGGGAAATATTTGGCCCTCTGTGGGAAAAACAGGAAAAAACCACAAAATCCCAGGGGAAAGCGCCAAAAATTCGGTAGCTTTTTTGGTGATTATGCAGAGGCTTTTGGCGCCGAAAGGGGAGATGACCAGGGCCCGATCCCCAATTTCTTGCGCATTCTGCATAAAAAGACGCCGGATAGGATGGGCAAAATGTCTGGTTTGTATCGGATACTACAATGTTGCCGGGATAACTGACCAAAAATCCGGTTTGAGGTATCATTGAAAACACCGGGGAGCTGCTTTATAATATTCCCGCGGAGTGAATACATCTGAATTGTGTGCGCAAAGGCAGCCATGCCAGAAAATATTTTTATGAGGTGATTGTTTATGCTGAAGCCAACCGGTTCCTGGGTAGCAATGCCCACCCCCTTCGACAGCCAGAACAAGGTCGATTTTGGTGCCTTTAAGGTCCTCATCGACCGCCAGATCCAGTACGGTACCTCCGAGCTGTTCATCCTGGGCAGCGCCGGCGAAGTGACCCTCCTTTCCCTGGAGGAGAAGAAGACCATCGTCCACGAGGTCATCAAGATGACCAAGGGCCGTATCCCCGTCTTCTTCAGCTGCGCCGCCCTCTCCACCCCCGATAGCGTGGCCATGGCCCAGTACTGCGAGAGCGAGGGCGCCGACGGCGTCATCTTCACCGTCCCCCCCTATGTCCTCATCCCCCAGAACAGCGTCTTCACCCACCTGGATACCTGCATGAGCGCCACCAAGCTCCCCTGCGGTATCTACAACAACCCCTCCCGCCTGGGCGTCCAGGTGATGCCCGAGACCATCAAGAAGCTCAGCGACGCCCACGAGAACTTTGTGGTGGATAAGGAGGCCATGGGCAGCGTGGAGCAGCTGGTGCAGGTCAAGCGCCTCTGCGGCGACAAGGTCAACATCATGTGCTGCGACTTCCCCAAGTACTCCATCGTCATCCCCACCCTGGCCGTGGGGGGCACCGGTACCGCCAACATCGGCGGCAACATCATCCCGGAGGAGGCCGCCAAGTACTCCCGCCCCTGGACCAGCGTGCAGATTATGGAGGAGTGCCGCGCCGAGTACTTCAAGTGGTTCCCCCTCCTCAAGGCGCTTTACCACCTCTCCAACCCCATCGTCATCAAGGCGGCCCTCAACATCCTGGGGCTCCCCGGCGGCAGCCTCCGCAAGCCCTATGAGGATTACAGCGGCCCCCATTTCGATGCCCTCAAGGACATGATGAAGGAAATGGGCGTCATCGAAAAGTACAGCGTCAAGTAAGGAGCGATACAGGATGGGCAATACCCTTGTTGTCATCGGCGGTACCGCCGCGGGGCTCAGCGCCGCCTCCAAGGCAAAGCGCCTCTGCCCGGAGCTGGAGATCATCGTCTACGAGCGCTCCGGCTACGTCAGCTACGGCGCCTGCGGCCTGCCCTACTTTGTGGGGGGCCTTATCCCGGAGGCGGAGGACCTCATCTCCCTGACGGCGGATTCCCTCCGCCAGAAGCGGGGCATCCCCACCTACACCCGCCACGAGGTTATCTGCATCCACCGGGACAAAAAGCAGGTGGAGGTGAAAAACCTGGATACCGGCGAGGTCTTCACCCAGGGGTACGACCAGCTGATGATCGCCACCGGGGCGGAGCCGGTGATCCCCCCCATCCCGGGGGCCAACGCCCAGGGCGTCCACTGCCTGCGCACCGTGGAGGACGGCATCGCCCTCCGGGCCCGGGCGGCCGGGGCCAAGCGGGCGGTGATTGTGGGTGGCGGCTTCATCGGGCTGGAGACAGCCGAGGAGCTGACCCAGGCGGGGCTTGCCGTTACGGTGGTGGAGGCCATGCCCCGGCTGCTGCCCTTCCTCATGGAGGACTACGCCGGCCGCATCCAGGCCGAGCTTGCGGCCCACGGGGTGGCGGTGCGGCTGGGTGCCGCCGCCGCCGAGGTGGTGGTGGAGGACGGCCGCGCCGCCGGCGTCCGGCTGGCGGAAGGGGAGACCCTGCCGGCAGACCTGGTGCTCTTTTCGGTGGGGGTGCGCCCCGCCACCCGGCTGGCCGCCGATTGCGGCCTGACCCTGGGGCTGAAGGGCGCCATCGTGGTGGACGAGGAGCAGCGCACCAGCGACCCCTGCATCTACGCCGCCGGGGACTGCGTCCAGATGAAGAACCTGATCACCGGCGAGCCCTGCTACTTCCCCCTGGGCACCACCGCCAACAAGCAGGGCCGCATTGCCGGGGAGAACCTGGCGGGGCAGCACAGCACCTTTAAGGGGGTGCTTGGCTCCCAGGTGACAAAGGTCTTCGACCTTTACGCCGCCGCAACCGGGCTCACCCTCCGGCAGGCGGAGGAGGCGGGCTTTGCCGCCGCGGCCTCCTCCATCACCAAGGGGGACCGTGCCTCCTACTACCCCGGCGGCGGGGAGAACCACCTTACCCTGATTCTGGATACCGCCACCGGCAGGCTGCTGGGGGCCCAGGGGGTGGGCACCGCCACCGTGGCGGGCCGGATGAACGTATTGGCCACGGCCATCACCGCCGGGATGACGGTGGAGGAGCTGAACGAGCTGGACCTTGTCTACTCCCCCTCGGTGGCCCCGGTCTACGACCCCATCCTCATCGCCGCCAGCCAGGCCATCAAGAAGGTGAAAAGGGAGGGCAAGTGATGGGACAGGTTTGTGAGCTCATCGTGGGCAAGGACCAGGACATCAAAGGGGCCATCGAGGCATTTGTGCTGGAAAAGGGCTGGCAGAACGTCTACATCAGCGGGGCCATCGGCTCGGTGTACGGGGTGGAGTTTACCGCCCCCGCCGACGGCTCCTATCCCCCCAAAGTGGAGCGGACCCTCTGCCAGGGCCCCGGGGAGATGCTGGCCTTTACCGGCGAGGTGATGACCATTGACCGGATGGACCCCGCCCTTAAGGGGGTGTACCAGGGGGAGGGCCCCCTGTTTATCCACATCCACGCCTCGGTGGCCACCGCCGGCGCCCATGTCTACGGCGGCGGCTTCCAGACAGGCAAGGCCTTCCGTTCCTTAAAGGTGTATCTACAGGAGGTCTAAGAGCCTATTTAGGCTCTCAGCGCGTCCCCTCCCGCCCGGGAGGATCAAAATAAGTTTGGAGGAAAAGAACCATGAAGAAATTTCTCGCCGTTTTCCTGGCGGG
This sequence comes from Angelakisella sp., assembly GCA_022795575.1. Taxonomy (GTDB): domain Bacteria; phylum Bacillota; class Clostridia; order Oscillospirales; family Ruminococcaceae; genus Angelakisella. Next base: position 4,151 of record JAAWGY010000062.1, read on the forward strand.
CCTGATGGCCCTTTCCATGGCGGCCTGCGGCGGATCGCCCGCCCCCAGCAGCACCGCCCCCACCCCCGAGTCCTCGGGGACACCTGCCCCGGAGGCTCCCTCCGGGGATGGCGCCGGCGCCTCTGCCGAGGTGGCCAAGCCCTCCTCCCCCTACCGCTACTCCATGGCCTCCGGCTCGGTAGGCGGCAACTTCTACCTGGTGGGCGGCGGCGTCGCCCAGGTCATCAACAGCAAGCTCCCGGATTACTTTAGCTTTACCACCGAGACCACCGGCGGCGGTACCGCCAACCTGGGGATGCTCCAGAACGGCGACGCCGAGCTGGGGATCGCCATGACCAGCTCCCTTTTTGAGGCCGTCAACGGCAGCGCCGACTGGACCGCGGGGGTGAAGCACGACAAGCTCCGCGTGGCCGCCGCCCTCTATCCCTCCTGGCTCACCATCTACACCCTCAAGGATTCCGGCATCAAGTCCTTTGCGGACCTGGAGGGCAAGGTGGTAGGCGTCGGCTCCAAGGGCGCCGCCATGGACAGCATCTTCCGCCAGATGTTTGTGGACCGGGGCGTCACCCCCAAGCAGATCCACAATGACGGCCACGGCGCCACCGCAACCGCCCTGGGCAACGGGGTTATCGATGCCGCTATCCTCTTCAGCTATCCCCCCTTTGCCGCCATCAGCGAGCTGGAGAGCACCAAGGACCTGGCCTTTATCCCCCTGAACGAGGAGGAGCAGAAGTACCTCACCGAGACCTTCAGCTTCTACGTCAAGGACGCCATGCCCGGCGGCTTCTACAAGGGAGCCCCCGAGGAGGTGGCCGGTGTTTCCGAGTGGAATATGCTGGTCTCCAGCAGCGAAGTCCCCGAGGACCAGATCTACCTGATCACCAAGATGCTCTTTGAGAGCATGGACGACCTTACCGTGATCCACCAGAGCCTGAAGTACTGCACCGGCAAGGACACCCTCAACTCCAACATCTACCTCCACGCCGGCACCGTCCGCTGCCTCAAGGAGCTGAACATCGACGTCCCCGCCGAGCTCATCCCCCCGGAGTACCAGGGCTAAGCGACAAACAACAGCCATCCTCTTCTACCTTGCAGTCACCCGCACAGTCCTGTGCTTCTGTGCGGGTGACTTTTCAGAAGCTGCATCCACAACCGCCTGATGTCGTTTTGCCGGGACGCTTTTCATTCCCGGGCAAAAAGCTTGTGTCTTTGCGTTACAGGGCCAAGGGGTTGGCCGGCGGCTTCACCCTGTTATGGATGCAGCTTCTCAAAATCTTCCACAGGAGTAATGACCATGGAGAAAAAGCTGACCTACGAGCAGTTCCGCAAATACGTGCTGGTCGCCATCTCGGTTTTTACCGGCATCCTCCACATCGGCCAGTTCACCTTCCTCCCCATGGAGAGCATCAAATTTTACGCCTGGCACCTTACCCTTGGGCTGATCCTGGTGTTTCTCTACAAGCCCGCCAGCAAAAAGGCTCCAAAAAGGTTCCTCTGGCTGGATTGGGTTTGTATCGCCCTCACCGCGATCTCGGGCGGGTACGTCATCCTGAGCTACCAGACCTATGTGGTCATCATGCAGACCGGCAAGCTCACCCCCTCCCTCTACTTCTTCGGCGCCATTATCACCCTGCTGGTGCTGGAGGCCGCCCGGCGCTGCCTGGGGTGGGTGCTGCCCTGCATCGCCCTGGTGACGGTGGTTTACGCCCTCTTTGGCGGCAATCTGCCGGGGATTTTGGGCCACCGGGGGTATAACCTCCAGCGGGTTGTCACCACCATTTTCAGCGACCAGGGGGTGCTGGGCACCGCCATCGGCGTGTCCGCCTCCAACGTCTTCCTCTTCCTCCTCTTTGCAGCCTTCCTCAGCGTCTCCGGGGCGGATAAGATCTTCCAGGACATCGCCATCGCCCTCACCGGCAAAAAGCGGGGCGGCCCCGCCAAGATGGCCGTGGTGGCCAGCTGCCTGTTTGGCTCCATCTCCGGCTCCGCCGTGGCCAACGTGGTTAGCACCGGCGCCTTTACCATCCCCCTGATGAAGCGCCAGGGCTACCAGAAGCGCTTTTCCGGCGCGGTGGAGGCGGTGGCCTCCACCGGCGGGCAGATTATGCCCCCCATTATGGGCGCCGCGGCCTTTGTGCTGGCGGATATCTCCGGCACGCCCTACGGCACCGTCTGCCTGGCGGCGCTGCTGCCCGCCCTGATGTACTACCTCACCCTCTTTAAGATGGTGGACCTGGAATCGGTAAAATACGGCCTCAAGGGGGTGCCGGAGGATGAGCTGCCGGACCTGAAGGATTCGGTCTCCCGGGGGCTCAAGCTCTTCCTGCCCCTGGCCATCCTCCTCTACCTGCTGCTGGTAAAGCAGACGACCCCCATGCTGGCCGCCATATGGGCCATGCTGGCCATTGTGGTCTGCGGCCTGCTGGATAGGCGGGACCGCCTCACCCTCGGGGGCATCATCGACGGCTTTGTGGAGGGGGGCAAGAGCGTCCCCAGCGTGGTTGCGGCCTGCGCCTGCGCCGGCATCGTCACCGGGATGTTCGCCCTCACCGGCCTGGGCCTTAAGTTCTCCGACTTTATCGTCAGCATGGGCGGCAAAAACCTGATCCTCAGCCTGCTTCTTTCCATGCTGGTCTGCGTCATCCTGGGGATGGGGCTGCCCACCACCGCCTCCTACATCATCTGCGCCACCGCCATCGCCCCGGCCCTGATCAAGATCGGCCTGCCCGCCCTGGCGGCGCACCTCTTCCTCCTCTACTTCGCCTGCATCTCCGCCATCACCCCGCCGGTGGCCGTGGCCTCCTATGCGGCGGCGGGCATTGCGGAGGAAAACCCCATGAAGGTCGGGTTTACCGCCGTCAAGCTGGGCATCGCCGGCTTTGTGCTTCCCTTTGTCTTTGCCCTGAACACCGATTACCTCCACGTGGGGCTGGATGTCCTCACCCTCTTTACCTGGATCTCCGCATTTGTGGTGTGCTACGCCGCCGCAGTGGCCATCCAGGGGTATGTGGAGCAGAAGATCACCGTGGTGGAACGGCTGCTCTACCTGGTGGTGGTGTTTACCGCCATCCAGCACAACTTTGCCCTCTCCATCTTTGGATGGGTGCTGTTTGCCGGGCTGTACGGCTTCCGGCTGATGCAGCACAAAAAGGCCGGCGCGGCGGCAGCCTGAGCCGGCCCCAAATCCTTTGGCAAGCACCCCCCGGGGTTTCCTGGGGGGTATTTGGGGTTTCTCCGGGGGATAGCCCCGGGGCGCCATTGTTTGAAAGGAGCGTGTATCTATGGCAAAAAACCAGACCACGGCAAAGGAGAAGAAGCGGGAATTCCCGGATGTGTACGCACTGGTTTTCCTCATGTGCATCGCGGCCATGGCGGCCACCTGGATCGTCCCCGCCGGCAGCTTTGAGCGTGTCACCGAGGGGACGCTGACCAAGGTAGTTGCCGGCAGCTTCCAGTACATCGACCGGGTGCCCCAAACCCCCTGGGATATGCTCCAAGCCATCTTCCAGGGCTGCATCAACAGCGCCGGCACCATCTTTATGATTATGTTCTGTGGTGCCGCTGTCAATATGCTGGATGAATCCAAGGCGCTCACCGCCGCCTTCTCCACCATGGCCCGGAAGCTCCAGGGCAAGGAGGCCGTCGCCATCGGCGTTATCATGTTTGCCCTGGGCCTGGGCAACGCCGCCGGCGTCTTCGCCAACATCGGCACCGCCATCATCCTCATCGGCGTCTTTATGTCCCGGGCCATGGGGGGCGACGCCTTTTTGGGCTTCCTGATTATCTACTGGGGGCTGCAATCCGGTTTTTCGGTGGGCTTTGCCAACCCCAGCATCCTGGGGGTTGCCCAAACGCTGGCGGAGGTCCCCATCTTTTCCGGCATGGGCCCCCGGGTGATCTGCTGCCTGCTGAACATCACCTACCTGTATGTCCTGACCCTCTTCTACTTTAAGGCCATCAAAAAGGATCCCACCCGCAGCCTCAACTACGAGGAGGGGATGAAGCTTTCCGACTACATCGGCCCCACCGAGGGCTCCGCCGACGATACGAAGATGACCAAGCGCCAGATGATCACCGTGGCCGTCTTCTTCCTGGGCGTCATCTTCTGCGTCACCTTCACCATCCTTAACAGCTGGCCCGCCAAAAAGATCGCCTCCTTCTTCATCGGCCTGGCGGTTGTCACCGGCATTCTCTCCGGCTTTTCGATGAACGAGATTGCCCGGAAGTTCGTCAAGGGCTGCCAGCCCATGGTCTACGCCTCCTTTGTCACCGGCTTGGCCAGCGCCGTGGCGGTGATCCTCAACAACGGCAAGGTCATCGATACCATCGTCAACTTCCTCAGCCTGCCCCTGGCAGCCATGGGCTCGGTGCTGGGCGCCGGCTTTATGGTGATTATCAACGTGCTGATCAACGTCCTGGTGCCCTCCGGCTCCGGCCAGGCGGCGATGGTGATGCCGCTGATGGTGCCCATCGCCGACCTGGTGGGAATTACCCGGCAGGTGGCGGTGCAGGCCTTCCAGTTCGGCGACGGCCTGGGCAACCTCATCACCCCCCTTAACGGGCCGATGATGGGCTGTCTGGCCCTGGTGGGCGTCAGCTTCCCCAAGTACATCAAGTGGGCCTTTAAGTTCCTTGTCATCCAGTATCTGGTGGCCGCCGTTATTACCATGGGCCTGTCCGCCGCGGGCTGGGTAGGTTTCTAAGGGGAAAGGAGATACCGCCATGATTGACATTCGCAAGGCCGTGGAGGAGATCACACCGGAAATTACCGCCATGCGCAACCACATCCACGAGCACCCCGAGCTGAGCATGAAGGAGTACGAGACCTGCGCCCTGTTAGAAGACTACGTCAAAAAGAACGTGGCCTACGACCGGCTGAAGCGGGTAGGGGAGACCGGCCTTTTCTTCGAGATCAAGGGGACCAAGCCCGGCCCCGGCAAAACCATCGTCCTGCGGGGGGATATCGACGCCCTGCCCATCCAGGAGGACCCCTCCATGTCCCCCTGCTCCAAGGTCCCCGGGGTGATGCACGCCTGCGGCCACGACATCCACGGCACCATCAACGTGGGCGCCGCCAAGATCCTCAGCCAGTGCAAGGATCAGTTTGCCGGATCCATCTACTTCTTCATTCAGCCCGCCGAGGAGATCCTCAAGGGGGCCCAGCTTTTCCTCAACGACCCGGAGATCGACTTTGACAAGATCGATGCCGTTGCCGCCCTTCACTGCTCCCCGGAGATTGACGCCGGGACCATCGGGGTGCGGTACGGGGCCATCCTGGCCAGCGCCGACGAATTCCACATCACCGTCAAGGGGGTGGGGGGCCACGGCGCCCACTGCCACACCGTCCGGGACCCTGTGGTAGCGGCCAGCGCCATTGTCACGGGGCTCCAGACGCTGGTTTCCCGGGAGACCAACCCGGCCAACGCCGTTGTTGTTTCGGTCTGCACCATCTACGGCGGGGTGGCGCACAACATTGTTCCCAACCAGGTGGAGATGTCCGGCACCTGCCGCACCCTGAACGCTGCCGACCGCGACCGGGTGGAGGAGAGCGTCAAGCGGGTGGCAGAGAGCATCGCCGCCGCCTACCGGGTGGAAGCGGAGGTGGAGTACATCCGGGGTGTGCCGCCCTTTGTCTGCGAGGACGAGTGGGTGGACCGGGCCATCCGGGCGGGGGAGAGGATGCTGGGCAAGGAAAACGTGGTGATGATGCCTTACGCCGCCATGGGCGGGGAGGACTTTGCCTTTGTGAAGGAGAAGAAGCCGGGTGTCTTTATCCGTTTGGGCTCCCACACTCCTGGCGGGGCGTATGGATCTGCCCATTCGCCCACCTACTACAGCGATCCGAGGAGCATTCCAACCGGGATGCTGACGATTATCGGCCTTGCTGCCGATTTCCTGGGGTTTGAGGTGGAGTGAGAGGCAGCAGCCTGTCCCACAGGTTGTGCCCGCCCGGGCCACCGGGCCGCAGGTCCAGGGCCGCGCAGGCCCTGGTCGCTCCCGCAGGAGCGAAACTCCCCAG
>JAAWGY010000063.1 GCA_022795575.1 Angelakisella sp.
CCTGGGGAGTTTCGCTCCTGCGGGAGCGACCAGGGCCTGCGCGGCCCTGGACCTGCGGCCCGGTGGCCCGGGCGGGCACAACCTGTGGGACAGGCTGTCTCGCTACCCACAGCCCCCCGTTACCCCACAAGATAGGCAAAAAACCAGTGAAAAAATCCCCATTTTCTGGTAAAAACGGTTGATTCATTCCCCCTTAGCAGTTATAATAAAATAAGATTGTTATGGTCTTTTGGCTCCGCACCCCTCCCCCCCTGGCAGAGCCTGGACCAAATGGAAAGGGGAAAGTTGTTTCATGAGCCTAATTCGCGAACTCGTCAGCCCAAAGGAACTCGAAGAGTCTATCGTTTCGGTCCTCCGTAAGGAGATGACCGTGGAACCAGACAGCGCCTCGGATGAGCAATTCTATAAGGCCTGCGCCGTGGTCCTCCGGGACCTGCTGGGCCCCAAGCGCAAGGGCAGCAACGCGGAAAACTACGCCCGGGGTAAAAAACAGGTCTATTACCTCTCCATGGAGTTTTTAATGGGGAAAAGCCTGAAAAATACCCTCTATAACCTGGGCCTGGTGGATGTCTTTGAAAAGATCCTCCAGCCCTATGGCGTTAAGCTGGAGAATTTGTATAAGTGCGAGCCCGACCCCGGCCTGGGCAACGGCGGCCTGGGACGCCTTGCCGCCTGCTACCTGGACGGCCTGGCTACCGATGGCTATACCGCCACCGGCTACAGCATCCTGTTTGAGTACGGCATCTTTAAGCAGAAGATCACCGACGGCTGGCAGAGCGAGCTGCCGGATTACTGGCTCCCCGGCGGCGAGGTCTGGCTGGAGCCGGTGCCGGAGCATACCGTGGAAATCCACTTTGGCGGACGGGTAGAGGAGGGCTGGGACGGCATCCATCATATGGTGAACCACACCGGCTATACCACCGTCCTGGCCGTGCCGTATAATATGTATGTTACCGGCTATGATACCGAGTCGGTAAGCCTGCTGCGCCTCTGGAAGGCCCAAAGCCCCGGCATCGATATGGATTTGTTTAACAAGGGGGACTACCTGGGGGCCTTTAGCCAAAAGAGCTACGCCGAGGTCATCAGCAAGGTTCTGTACCCCAACGACGACCACACCGAGGGCAAGCTCCTGCGGCTGCGCCAGCAGTACTTTATGGCCGCCGCCTCGGTGGCGGATATCTTCCGCCGCCATATGTCGGTCTACGGCACCATGGATAACTTTGCCGAAAAGAACGCCATCCATATCAACGATACCCACCCCACCCTGGCCATCCCGGAGCTGATGCGGGTGATGCTGGACGAGTGCGGCTACAGCTGGGACCACAGCTGGGATATCGTCACCCGTACCTTTGCCTACACCAACCATACCGTGATGAGCGAGGCCCTGGAAAAGTGGGATATCCCCCTGGTCCAGTCGCTGCTGCCCCGGATTTATCAGATCATCGAGGAGATCAACCGCCGCTTCTGCCAGGACCTGCGGGACAAGGGGATCAGCGAGGAGCAGATTGGCCGGATGTCCATCCTCTGGCAGAACAAGGTCCGGATGGCCCACCTCTGCATCGCCGGCAGCCACAGCGTCAACGGCGTTTCTACCCTCCATTCCCAAATTATCCGGGACGACGTCTTCCACCCCTTCTATCTGGTTACGCCGGATAAATTCAAGAATGTCACCAACGGCATCGCCAGCCGCCGCTGGCTGATGCAGTCCAACCCCCGCCTCCACGAGATGATCTGCGACCTTATCGGGGACGGCTACCTCCACGATTTCTCCCGGCTCTCCCGCCTGCGGGAGTTTGCCAAGGGCAAAAAGGTGCTGGCCTGCATGGCCGAAATCAAAAAGGCCAACAAGGTGGACTTTGCCCGGTTCCTCCTGGAGGAGCGGAACATCACCGTGGATCCGGACACCCTCTTCGATGTCCAGGTCAAGCGCCTCCACGAGTACAAGCGCCAGCACCTTAACGCCCTGCATATCCTCCACCAGTACCTCTGGATCAAGAACAACCCGGATGCCCCCTTTGTCCCCAAAACCTACCTCTTCGGGGCCAAGGCCGCCCCGGGGTACTACCTGGCCAAGCAGATCCTCAAGTTTATCTGCGACCTGGCGGTGATGATCGGCAACGACCCCGCCACCCGGGAGAAGCTGCGGATCGTCTTCCTGGAGGAGTACAACGTCACCCTCAGCGAGCAGCTGATGCCCGCCGCCGAAATCTCGGAGCAGATCTCCCTGGCCGGCACCGAGGCCAGCGGCACCGGCAACATGAAGCTGATGGTCAACGGCGCCATCACCCTGGGCACCCTGGACGGGGCCAATGTGGAGATCCACCAGCAGGTGGGGGACGACAACATCCTCCTCTTTGGCATGAAGACCCCGGAGGTGGAAACACTGAAGGCCCGGGGCTACAGCCCCCGCCACTTTATCCAGCACAACCCCGCCCTCCAGGAGGTGATGAACTTTCTGGAGCAGAACCGCCACCTGCCCTCCTTTGCCAGCATGGCGGAGTATATGCGCAACGGCGACCCCTACATGGCGTCGGCGGACTTCGACAGCTACTGCCGCATCCAGGAGAAGGCGTCCCAGCTCTACGCCCAGGGAGAGCCCTGGCAGCGTATGTCCCTCATCAACGTGGCGGGCTCCGGCATCTTCTGCGCCGACCGGTCGATCCACGACTACGCCCGGGATATCTGGCATCTGTAATTGCATACCGGGATACCGGGAAATTGCCGCCTCCCCTCTCTGCGGGGGGAGGCGGCTACTATACCAGGCAGACATTGGGAGGTGCCTTTTATGGGAGCTTTGCTTATCGGCGGATGCCGGACCGCGTCCGGAACCCCCTCCCGGGGTGTATCCGGGAAGGGGTGGCGGCTCTCCGAAGGGCTCCGGGAGAAAATCGTCTCCTTGGCCACAGAGGACGCCGCCCGGGGTGTCTACATGGGGGAGGATTTCCTCCGGCTGCGGCGGGAGGAGGTCCAAGGTGTGGCCCCGGACCGGGCAGCGCTGAAAAGGGGCTTTGGGGAGGCGGCGGCTGCCGCCGACCGGGAGCTGCTGCGGGAGATCAAGGAGGGGGACCGGCGGATGCTCTGCCTTCTTGCCGGCGTCCCCTACCAGGGGGAGCTCCGCCCCGGGGGTACGGGTACGGCGCTCCATATCCGGGACGCCGGCGGCGAGGAGATCCTCACCTATACCGCCGGTACCGGCTGGCAGGAGAAGCCGTCCCGGGCGGAAAACCAGGTCCACGGCGTTATCAAGGCCGTTTACTACGAGGCCTGGCAGACAGCGCGCCAGGCAGCCCCTGTCCCGGCTGGCGGGAGGGGCTTTGATGGGAAAGCATGACGGGATGCCGCAGCGGTACATATTCTGCCGCAGCGCTGCATATTCCCGGTAAACAGCGCATCTTTTTGAATATCATCCGGGCGCGAAATGCCCCGCCGGGGATTGCCCGGTGCAGAGGAGGAGCTTTTTTGTGTTTAACAGCCGCAATCCTTTTTACAGAACACCCTTTGGCGCCGTGCCGGTAGGGGAGCGTGTCACCTTCCGGGTGGTGCCTCCCCAGGATCTGCCGGACCCGCGGCCCACCCTGGAGATCTTCCCCATTGGCCGGGGGGACGACCCCGAGGCCGTCACCCGTGTAGAGCTGCGCCCCCTGCCGGACCCCCAGGAGCGGGGGGTGTGGACCTGCGCCTATACCGCCCCGGGGGCGGGGGTGTACCAGTACCGCTTCCGGCTGCGGGGCAACTTAGGGGAATTCCTGCTGCTGCGCCATCCGGACGGCTCTGCCGGCGTCAACGAGGGCGGGCTGTGGCAGCTGACCGTATACCAGCCCTTTTCGGTACCGGCGGGGCTGGAGGGGGCGATCTTTTACCAGATCTTCCCGGACCGCTTTTACTGCTCCGGCAAGGCCAAGGAGGGGGTGCCCGGGGACCGGTACCTCCACCGGGACTGGGCGGAAAAGCCGGTGGACCGGCCGGACGACCAGGGCCGCTTTTTGTGCAACGACTACTTTGGGGGCGACCTGGAGGGCATCCGCCAGAAGCTCCCTTACCTGGCGGGGCTGGGGGTGGAGGTGGTCTACCTGAACCCCATCTTTGAGGCGCACTCCAACCACCGGTACAACACCGCCGATTACAACCGCATCGATCCGCTTTTGGGGGACGAGGAGGACTTTAAGGCCCTTTGCGCCGAGGCGGCGGAGCACGGGATCCGGGTGGTGCTGGACGGCGTCTTTAACCACACCGGCAGCGACAGCATCTACTTTAACAAAGAGAAGCGGTACGGGGCTGACACCGGGGCCTGCAACGATCCGGAAAGCCCCTACCGCGACTGGTACAGCTGGATCCGCTGGCCGGACCAGTACGAGAGCTGGTGGGGCTTTTTGACGCTGCCCAACGTCAACGAGGGGTGCGAGGCTTACCAGGACTTCATCTGCGGCAGGGACGGGGTGCTGCAAAAATGGCTGAAGGCGGGGGCCTCCGGCTTCCGGCTGGACGTTGCCGACGAGCTGCCGGACTTTTTCCTGGAAAAGATCCGGGAGAGCGTCAAGGCAGTTGGGCCGGATAAGCTGGTATTGGGCGAGGTTTGGGAGGACGCCTCCAACAAATTCAGCTACGGCAGCTACCGCAAGTACCTGTTGGGGGACCAGCTGGACAGTGTGATGAATTACCCCTGGCGCACGGCGATTCTGCGCTTTTTACGGCTGGGGGAGGGGGCGGAGCTGGAAAACGCCATTATGGACCTGCTGGAAAACTACCCGCCCCAGGTAATTGGCGTTGTTATGAACTGTCTTTCCACCCACGATGTTCCCCGGTGCATTACGGCGCTGGCGGCGCCGGACATGGCGGGGAAGGACCGGGACTGGCAGCGGGAGCACAACGAGCTGCGGGTGGACCAATACTACTTTGGGCGGCAGATGTTTTTGCTGGCGTCGCTGATACAGTACACGCTGCCGGGGTGCCCCAGCCTTTACTACGGCGACGAGGCGGGGCTGGTTGGTTACGCGGATCCCTTTAACCGCGGGACATACCCTTGGGGGCGGGAGGACGAGGGGCTGGTGGAGTTTTTCCGTTTGCTGGGTAATATGCGGAAGGACAGCCCGGTGCTGCGGCGGGGGGGATTTACGCCGCTGCAGTTTGACGACAGCTTTTGTGTATATCAGCGGGAGTTTAAGGGGAAGACGGTTGCGGTGGCGGTAAACCGTACCGGGGTATACCGGGAGATTCCCTGGGGGCGGGGGATACCGGAGGGGGCGGAGGTACTGCTGACGGTAGGCGGTACCGAGGGCACCCACGGCCTGCACCCGCGCTCGGGGATTGTGGTAAGCTTTTAGCCTGTCCCACACGTTGTGCCCGCCGGGGCTACCCGGCCGCAGGTCCAGGGCCGCGCAGGCCCTGGTCGCTCCCGCAGGAGCGAAACTCCCCAGGACGACCATCACAACGGCAGGGCTTGTGTTTTTGGCACAGGCCCTGCCGTTTTGTTGTAGGCCGTTAGGCCGCGGTTTTGGTCAGCGGCGTTTGGGTGAGAATGGGGGCTATTGCGGTTATGTAGCCTGCTGGTGGGGAAGCGCAAACCGCGGCCGGGGTTAGGAGTAGCCGCTATCTCCCCAAAACAGCCCGCCGCGCGCCGCAGGCGCTGGAGGCGGGCGCATTTTGGGCCCACCGGCCCAAGAAGCCATACCGCCCCCCGAACACCTCCCCTCAATTCACAGCCAGTTCGCAAATTTTTTTGACAAAAGACATAACCCCGTGGTAAAATATCAAAATGTAGTATGATACCTTAATTAAAGAGAACAGAACAAAAAGCCGGCCGGCAGAGCCGGATTTTAACCACCATAGAATCGTGGGGAGAGGGGCGGAAGCTGTGTTTAGCAACGATATCGGCATCGACCTGGGAACAGCCACAACACTAATCTATGTGGGGGGCAAGGGGATCGTCCTAAAGGAACCCTCCATCGTCGCCATGGACGCCCGTACCAATAAGGTGATGGCAGTGGGCCAGTCGGCCTACGAAATGCTGGGCAAAACCTCCGAGCTCATCCGGGTGGTGCGCCCCTTGGAGGAGGGTGTCATCTCGGACTACGAGGTTACGGAGCAGATGCTGAAATACTTCTTTAAGAAGGTAAACCCCAGCAAGTTCTTTAAGCCCCGTGTCTGCGTCTGTGTGCCCTCGGCCATTACCGAGGTGGAAAGCCGCGCGGTCATCGATACCGTCATCTCCTCCGGCGCCCGCAACGTCTTCCTCATCGAGGAACCGGTGGCGGCAGCCATTGGCGCGGGGATTGACATCACCGTGCCGGGAGGGGTGGCCATCCTGGATATCGGCGGCGGCACCAGCGATATCGCGGTGCTTTCCCTGAACGGCATCGTCTGCAAAACCAGCCTGAAGATGGCGGGGAATACCTTTAACCAGGCCATTGTTAAGTACATCCGCAGCAGCTATAACGTCCTGATTGGGGATAACACCGCGGACCGCATCAAGCGGGATATCGCCACCGTTTGGCCGGAGGACGCCAGCGCGGCGGAATACGAGGTAAAGGGCCGCAACCTGGTAACAGGGCTGCCCCAGCGTATCGCCATCACCAACCAGGAGCTGATGGAGCCCTTGGCGGCGGAGGTGGAACACATCATCGCGGCGCTGCAATCGGTGCTGGAGCGTACGCCGCCGGAGCTGGTGGCGGATATCGAGCAAAGCGGCCTGATTATGACCGGGGGCGGCAGTATGCTGGGCGGGATGGATAAGCTTATCAGCAGCCGCATCCGCATCCAGGCCCGGCTGGCGGAAAACCCGGTGGAGGCGGTGGCCATTGGCACCGGCCTGTCCTTTGATTACCTGGGCAAGCTGTACGACGGCTTTGTCACCTACACCAATTATTCCAATAAATAAGAAGTTGTACCAATCGCCGGGGCAGGCAGATTGGCGAGGAAATTTTTCCGACTCGCCAAAAGCCGCCTGTCAAAGCACCAAAAACGCAGGAATACTTGGTGTATTTCAAGTTTTTGGGGCAAAGACAGGCGAAAAATTTACCGTCAAGATGCCTGCGGCGGCGATTGGTACAGCTTCTATAGCAATCATCAGAATTGGCGGCATACAGCTGGGAAAGCTGCCGTCCAGATGGGTGTCGACAATTTTGATGGTTGCTATAAATCCCGCCGGGCACAGAAGGCCTCCCCTTCGCCCGCCGCCGGAGACTTGACGGCAGGACTTGCGCCATCGGGCACAGGCCCTGCCGTTTCGCCATAGCAGGCGCCCATCCAGGCATAGCCTGCAAGCCAAAAAGGAGGTTCCCCATGAGTCTGTTTTCCGCCCAAAAATCCCCGGAGGTCCTCATCGAAAGCTGGTCCCCGGTCTGCGATATCCAGGCCTTTGCCGAGGAGAGCCAAAGCTGCGTCTATTTCTACCTGTGGATCAACCCCGGAAAGGAGAACCCCCAGGTGCGGGGCTGCTGGGTCTGCAACACCCGCCCCGCCCCGGAGGCCCTGGACAAGGCCGCCATGGACCGGGGGGAGGCGCCGATGATGCCCGCCGGCCAATGCCGCCACGACCTGGGGGGAATCCGGCTGCGCAGGGAGGAGCTTTCCATCGTCTGGCTGGAGGAGGGGGACGCCGCCGCCCTGCTGGAGGGGGACCGCATCCTGGCCCTGATCCCCGGGTGGGCGGGGCAGGGCGGCTGCCACGGCTACGCCCGCTACGCGGCAGGCACCGGCTCCCTGGCCTGGGAGCTGGCCCAGGCCGAGGCGGCGCTGGCGCCTCGGGTGGCCCGGAGCCGGGCCTACTGGGAGCGGATGGCAGGGGAGTACTGGCCGGAGCTCCAGGAGAAGGGGCTGGGGGCCATGGAGGCGTTTTTTGGCCCCCACGAAAAGTACTACGCCATCGACGGCGGGCAATTCCCCGCCAAGGCCCTGGTGACAGGCCGGCGGGCGGGGCGGCGGTACGCCTTTACCCTGGGGGTATCGGCCCTCTGCCAGCCCGCGGTGGAGCAGTTTTGGCAGGACGAGGCCTCCCAGCACCGGAGGATTGAGCTGGGCTTTGCCGCCGGGGAGGATCTGCCGGAGGAGGCTTGGATGGGGATGCTCAACTGGCTTTCCGCCCAGTCGGGGCTGCCCTGGCGCTATCTCAGCTGGCTGGGCCACGGCCACACCATACCCTGCAACCGCCTGCCTGGCTTTGAGGCAGTGCTGTTTGTGGATCCCCGGGAGCTGGCGGGGGTAGAGGGACCGGAGCTTCCGCCGGTGATGGGGGAGCCGGTGTCGCTGCTGTGGGCGGTGCCCCTGACGCTGGAGGAATACTATTTTGCCCGCACCGCCGAGAGCAGCACGGCGCTGCTTTCCAGATGCCGGGGCAGGGCAGAGGAGCTGCCGGTGTTTACAGGGGAAGGGAAGTTTTTGCTGGGGTAGAGGGGATTGGTCCAGGATGCGCATCACCGGTATTATCGCCGAATACAATCCGTTTCACAACGGCCACCTTTTTTTGGTCCAGGCAGCACGGCGGGCCGGTGCGGACGCTGTGGCGGTGGTCATAGGGGGGAATTGGCTCCAGCGGGGAGAGCCGGCCCTCTTTCCCAAGGAGGTACGGGCCCGCGCCGCCCTCCGCTGCGGCGTCGACCTGGTGCTGGAGCTCCCTCTTCCCTACGCCGCCGCCCCGGCCCGGCAATTTGCCGGCGGGGGGGTGGCTGCTTTGGCCTCCCTCCCCGGTCTGGATACCCTGGCCTTTGGCTGTGAATCCGGGGGGATACCTCCCCTTCTTCGCTGTGTTCAGGCGCTGGACCATCCCGCCCTGGACGGGGAGCTTCGCCGTCTTATGGGGGCCGGTCTCCCTTACGCCGCCGCCCGGCAGCAGGCGGTAGCCGCCCTGGCCGGGGAAGAGGCAGCTGCCCCCCTTTCCCGGCCCAACGACACCCTGGCGGTCCAGTACCTACAGGCCCTAACGGCTCTCCCCGGCAGGGAAATCCGCCCCTTGGCGGTGCCCCGGCAGGGGGCGGGCCACAACAGCGCCGCTCCCTCCTGTCCCGCGCCAGGGGAGGGGGGGCCTCCCACCGCCTCTGCCAGCTGGATCCGGGGGCGGCTGATGGCGGGGGACTGGCAGGGCGCCGCCGGGTTTCTCCCTGCCGCCAGTCTGCGGACCTTAGAGGAGGCGGCGAGGGCGGGGCGGATGGCGGATCCTGCCCGGCTGGAGCTGCCCCTGCTGGCGGTCCTCCGCCGGATGCCCCGGGAGGAGTTCGCCCGCCTCCCCGATCTTTCCGAGGGGCTGGAGCACCGGCTTTGGGGGGCGGTTCGGCAGGGGAAAAGCCTATCGGAGCTGCTGGCGCTGGCGGGGACCAAGCGCTACCCCACCGCCCGCCTGCGCCGGATTCTGCTGGCGGCGTATCTGGGCATTCCGGCGGGGGCGGACCGCCGGCCCCTGCCCTACCTGCGGGTGCTGGGGATGACGCCCCGGGGGGCGGAGGCGCTGGCGGTTTGCCGCCGGGCAGGGATGGCGCTGCCGGTTTCCCACTCCCTCTCCCGCCTAAAGGGGCTTGGCGGGGAGGCGGGGGGGCTGGCGGAGCTGGAGGGCCGGGCCGGGGATCTGTACGGGCTGCTCTATCCGGTCCCCGAGTGCTGTGGCGGGGAGTACCGGTTGCCGCTCATCAAAGAGGGGTTTTTGTGAGTCTTGCCGCTAAAAATGTGAAAAATACCGAAAAGGTTTTTGTCTAAATTATGCCGATTTTGTAAATTGCCTCTTGATTTTTCGTTTTCTCTGCCGTATAATTAAATTGCGGCGAAAAGGTGGAGCCCCTCATCCGCCCAGCCGCATCGTTTTACTTTCTTTCTTTTCTTTGCAGCAAGACCCTGCGCCCCCCGGCGCAGGGTCTTGCTGTTGCTTTGGCAGGTGTTCTCTGTGGGGGCCAAAATGCGCCTGTTGCCTGCCGGAAGACGAAGCGGCCTGTCCCACAGGGTGTGCCTGCCGGGGCTACCCGGCCGCAGGTCCAGGGCAGCGCAGGCCCTGGTCGCTCCCGCAGGAGCGAAACTCCCCAGGACGCTATCGCTTCGTCATGGCCTGACCAAGGAGCATTTCGGCAGGCCCCCAGGCTGC
>JAAWGY010000064.1 GCA_022795575.1 Angelakisella sp.
AGTGGCAGGCTCGCGTTCGTCTTCCCGCAGGTGCCGGCGGAAAGCAGCGACCTGCTCTGCGGTGACTCTTCTGGACATAAACACATCCCTCCTGAACCGACAAAATAGTGCCTCTATTTTACCGGGTCGGGAGGAATAATGCCACCCAACACCGCTTACACGACGTCCCCGGACAGCTCGTTTTCTGTTCCTACCCCAACAAAAACCTGCAACGATTTCTCCCAGCGCGCCATCCAAAAATCCGCCATGCCCCCGGTCAGGAAAACCGAAATCAGCGTAGCGGCTCCCCAACTGCCATGGAGCAGGAGCCCCAGCAGGAAGATTGTGCCGCTCACCACCGCGAATCCCCGCCGATAAGGCCAATGTGTTTTAGCACAGAGAGACAGGACCAGCATATCCAGCGGCGCCGCACCACACCGACAAGGCAGATACAGCGCCCGCCCCCCGGCGATGACAGCGGCTCCCGCCAGCGAGAGAAGAAGCTTTGCCGGCAGCGGCAGCTCCCCGGACAGCAGCCGGCCCAAAAGGCCCTCGAAGACTGTGATAAACGGCCCCACCCCAAAGGCGGCAAAGACGGAGCCGATGCGGAGATGGCTTTTATCCAGCAGCAGAAAGGCGCAAAAGATACCCCCGTTGACCAAAAGGGAGGCCGTCCCCCGGGGGATTCCCCAAGCCTGGCAGAGCCCGTCGCAGAGGGTGGAAACCGGGTCGGAGCCGATCCCTGCCCGGAAGTAGAGCGCCGCGCCAAGGGCCATGGCCATCACGGCCCCCAGCAGCACCACCGCCTTTCTTACGGTATAGCGTCCCTTTTTATGGTCCATCTCCATACCCCTCCTCTGTGCTTCTGTCCCTGCCCTCCCGGGCAATGGTCCTTGCGGTTTTGCAGCGTTTATGCTATGATAGCATCAGCCTGTACCGGGCACTTTTGGCATCTTTCCCCGAAAGGAGCGTTCCCCTTGAGCCACTCGCAGCACCGCTATTACCGCATTTACCAGGAAATCCGGGACCAGATCCTAAAGGGAAACTATCGCGACGGCGACAAGCTGCCCACCGAGTTTGACCTGATGCGGCAGTACAACGTCAGCCGCGACACCGTGCGCCACGCAATGCGGCTGCTGGTGGAGGAGGAGCTGGTTACGCGGATGGCGGCCAAGGGGACGATGGTAAAATTCAATCCCGCCGAGCGTACCCTTACCCGGCTGCGGAGCTTTTCGGAGATTATGCAGATGGAGGGAACGCCCACCATCTCCAAAAACGTGGAGGTGGTTTTGCTGGAGGAAAGCCAGCCGGAGATCCGGATGGCGCTGGAGCTTTCGCCTCTGCACCACATCTACCGCATCAGCCGGATCCGCTACGCCGATGAGCTCCCCCTTTCGCTGGAGACGGTCTATGTCCCCTACCGCCTCTGCCCCGACCTGGAAAACTACCTGCGGCCCCAGTCCTCCCTCTTCCGGCTGTATGAATCGGTCTACCAGCACCGGCTGGGGGAAAGCTCCATCTCCATCCAGGCGGAGCTCCCCGCCGAGGAGGTGGCCACGATGCTGGGCATCACCGCCACCACCCCCATCCTAAAGACCATCAGCCTGGGGCGGCTGATGGACGGAACGCCCCTTTACTACGCCATCAGCCAGTACGAGGGCTCCAAGTACATCTACCGTACCACCATGAAGCGCTATTATTGACGCATTCCATCAGGACCAAAGAAGGGCGTACACCAGCCCTTCTTCTTTTTTATCTCCTCCCACCGGAAGCCATACCGTTCCTCCTCCGGAAAGTCCGGCGGCTGGACCACAAAGATGGAGCTGGCGGTAAAATAACCGGCCCCTTCCCTGGCGCCTCTGGGGCGCAGCGCCGCCGGCAGGTTCTCCCCAAACTGCCCGTAGAGGACGCAGTGGAGCGCCGCCACCATCTCCAGCGCCTTTTGCAGGGTGGCCTGTTCCACCGCCCCCCGGCCAGGGAAGAGGAGGGGGTACTCCCCCCGGTACCAGGCCGGCGGTCCCTCCTGGCAGTGGGCAAAGGGGCACAGCTCCAGCTCCCGGCCGGCGGCAGGCAGGCGGACACGATAGCCGGACAGCCTCATCAGCGGCTCCAGGGCGGCAAAGTCCCGCCATCCCCAATCCCTGGGGCGGCCCGGGTAGCCGTTGGCCCTCAGGATGCCGCAGAGGTTGTGGTCCAGCTCGTACCGCGCCTCCCGCAGCAGGCGGTAGACCGTCCAACCCCCGGTTTGCAGCGCCTCGTCGGATGCCCCCCGCCGGTCCAGCAACGCCCGCAGGCGGTTTTCCAAGCCGGAATACTCGCCGCACAGCTGGTGGAAATCCGCTGCGTAGTCCCGCTCCAGACAGTACCGGGCCGGCGTCCCCGGCCTCCACACCCGGCAGTAGGGACGGTCCATCACCTTGGCGCCCTCCCCCCGGCCATGGCTTTCTCCGGCTCGTTTTTAAGGACCACCTCCTCCAGCTCCCGGGCCAGCGCCCGCAGATCGAACCGGTTGGCCTTGTCCAGCAGCGGCAGGTAGTGCTCCGGGTACACCTCCCAGCCGTGCCACGCCCCGGTGATGGCCCCCACCACCGTGGCGATGGAATCGGTGTCATTGCCGATGTTTACCCCCCCAAAGAGGCTTTCCATGGGGTCGCCGCCGTAGATCAGCAGCACCCCGAAGGCGGCGGGGACGGCCTCGCTGATCTGGAGGCCGCTCCCCAGCACCTCCGACAGCTCCCGCAGCGCCTCCTCCGGGCTGTGGGCCCGCATCACCAGCTCGATGGCCAACTCCATCCGACGCAGCACCCGGGCCCCGGCGATGCTCCTGGAGGCCTCCGCCCCCCGCTTTTCCCCCTCCCGGGCGCCGTACAGCCCCGCCTGCATGACCTCCTTTAAGGTGGGGTGGGGGGTCATGGCGACGCTTACCGCCGCCGCCACCGCCGCCGCGCCGGAGATGGCGATGTCGTTGTCGTGGGTGGGCAGGCAGGCGATAACGGCGTCGTCGATGGCCCTGTCCACCTCCCCGGGATGGAGCAGCCCGCAGGGGAAGATCTTCATCGAGGCCCCGTTGGTGGCCCGGTTGGTATGCACCACCACCGTCCCCGGCATCAGCTTGGGGGGATTGCCCAGCAGCGCCTCGATGCTGGCCTTGGTGGTTGCCCCCGCAAACTTGTTGTAGTACACCCCCGGCTTGTACCACTCAATCAGGGCCTCCTCCACTGCCCGGCGGGTAATCTCCCCGTTGGCAACAATGCTTTGCAGAAGGTAATAGGCGATGCTGAAATCGTCTGTCACCTGGCCGCACTCGTTTGTCTGCGCGTTGTTATCCATAGGCGGTTTGCGGAATTCCCGGACAGGGCCACCGTATACCGCGTTGATTTTGTCGATGCTGTAGGTCTCGGTGATGGCCCCCAAGGCGTCCCCCGCCGCGGCCCCGATAAAGCTGCCTAAAATTTTGTCGTAATAAACACCCATAAAAAAAGCTCCCATATTCTTTATTTTTGTTTTTAGATATGATATAATTAAATATTTACATCTTAATAAAGATTTGATAGAATAGAAGAAAACAAGAAAAGAGGAGGAAGTTTCTATGACACCAGTCCAAGTCGTCGGTTTGGGGCATCCTGTCATCAATTTGGGGATTGCCGTGGATAAGCTCCCGGAAAGCGACCACCCCGCCAATCGGTTGGGTATGACCTGGCAGGTAGGGGGGAAGATTGCAACCGCCATGTCCTGCATCACCCGCCTGGGCTTTTCCAGCGCCATTGTGGGGCGGGCGGCGGCGGACGCCCTTCCCTATATCCGGCGGGATCTGGCCATAGACGGGGTGGATACCTCCCACCTGCTGGCGGACCCCACGGCCCAGGCTTACTTTACCGTCAGCCTGGCCGAACGTGCCACCGGGGGGCGCAGCTTCCTTTCCGCCCCGGCCCCCGTGGCCGACCTTGCGCCGGAGGAGCTGGACGAGGCTTTCCTCAAAAGCGCCCGGTTCCTCTACCTATGGGGCACCGGCGAGGCCGACCTGACCGCCGCCGGGTGGTGCCGGGAGGCAGGGGGACAGCTGGTGTTTGACGCCGACACCTACCACCCCGGCATCGAGGCCATCCTTCCTTTCACCCACCACTTTATCGCCAGCGAATATGTTTACCGGGCGCTGTTCGGCCAGAGCGCCGACTACCAGGAAAACCTGCGCCGGCTGTGGGCGCGGCAGGGCAAAGGGGTGGTCATCGTCACCTTGGGGGCCCGGGGGCTGGCGGGCATCGACGAGCAGGGCAGCTTTTTCCGGGAGGAGGCCTTCCCTGTGACGGTAGTGGACACCACCGGGGCGGGGGACGTCTTCCACGGCGCCTACACCGCGGGGCGGCTGGCCGGGATGGACGCACGGGAGGCGGCGCGGTTCGGCTCCGCCGTTTCCGCCATCAAGTGCACCCGCCTGGGCTGCCGCGCCGGACTGCCCACCATGGAAAACGCCCTGTCCTTCCTGCGGGAGGGCCGCTTTGACGAGGCGGAGCTGGAGGAGCGCTGCCGGCATTGGGAGAAGCTCCCCTTTTAACGTTTGCCGGGGGAGGCGGCGCAGCAGCGGCCGCCTCCCTTTTTTACGGCTCTCCGGCCTCTCCGCCGGCGCGGAGGCTTTGGAGGGCCTTTTTCTTTTGGCGGCACCGGAGCCGTTTGGTCTCTGCCGCGTAAAAGACCAGCCCCAGTATTGTCACCGCATAGGGGATGCAAAGCACCAGCTCCGCCGGGATGGACATGGTCTGCATGGTGTTTGCGCAGGCGTCGGCGATACCAAAGAGCAGCGACGCCGCCAGCGCACCAAAGGGATTCCCGCCGCCCATGTAGTCTGCGGCGACGCCGATAAACCCCCGGCCCGCAGCCATGTTCTTGACAAAAAAGTTCATGTAGCCCATGGAAAGGAAGATCCCGCCCAGGGCGGCGAAAAAGCCGGACAAAGCCAAGGCAAAGAGCTTGATGGCGGTGGCGTTCTTCCCCACCGATTCAATGGCCTCCGGGTATTCGCCCACGGCGCGGATCCGCAGGCCGACGGGGGTTTTGAACATGAGAAACCAGACCAGGAAGACGCTGCCAAAGGCCACATAGGTAAGGACATTGTGGCCGGACAGCACCTCCCCCAGCACCGGGATGTCCCGGATGAGCGGGAGCTCCACGGTGGGCAGGACCTGGCTGGTAAGCCGCTCCGAGGAGCCCTTATCCCCCGCAAAGACATACAGCAGGAAGACGGTGCCCCCGTTTGCCACCATGTTGATGGCGATGCCGGAAAGGAGGATGTCGGTATCCAGCTTGAGGTGGAAGTAGGCCAGCAGAAAGCCCATCAGCACCCCCGCCAGCAGGGCGCACGCCACGGCAAAGGGCAGGCTCCTTGTGTAGGCGCTTACCAGCACGCCGGTCAGGGCGGTCATCAGCATGGTACCTTCGATGGTGATGTTCCGTATCCCCGCCGCCCGGGCGATCAGCGCCGAAAGGGCCGCAAAGATCAAGGGTGTGGTCAGCCGTAGCACGGTAAACAGGAAATGTGTCGTAAAGATAGCCCCTATGATATCCTTCACCCTTCTTCCCCCTTTCCCGCCCGCTTCCGCTGCCGGGACTGTTTGACCCGCAGCTTTTGCTGGGTCCCTTTCAGGAAAGCGTTGGCGGCAATAAACAGCACCATAAAGCTCTGCACCACCGGCGCCAGCTCTGCCGCCACGTCGGACTGGCGGCTCATCAGGTCGGCCCCGGTGCGGATGTAGGAGAGGAACAGCGCCGCCAGCGGCACAAACTGGGGCCGGAAAGAGGCCAGCGTCGCAATCAGGATACCGTCCCAGCCGTAGCCCGGCAGGGCGTACCAGTTGAAGCGGTCGTAGCGGGAGAAGAGCTCACAGGCGCTCCCCACGCCGATGACCGCGCCGCAGAGCAGCTGCCCGATAAGATAGGTGGCGGTAAGGCTTACCCCGGAGTACCTGGCAAAGTTGGGGTTGGAGCCCACCAGCCGGATGTTGTACCCCCACCGGGTGCGGTAAAAGAAGAGGTAGAGCAGCACCACCAACGCCAGCCCAAGGAACACCGCCGTGGTTACATAGGTCCCCCGGATCAGCACTGTCGGCTTCATCTCCGGCGGGAAGAGGTAGGAGGCCGGGTAGCCGAAGCTGGGATCAATCAGGTGGTAGTTCAGCAGGTAGGTCCCCAGGTTCAGCAGGATGTAGTTCAGCATCATCCCCACCACAAACAGGTTTGCCTCCCAGCGGATGTAGAACACCATAGGCACCAGGCAGACCACCGCCGCCGCCAGCGCAGCCGCCAGACAGGCGGCGGCAAAGAGGACCGGGCCGGGCAGCGGCAGGCCGCTGATGGCCACCATGGTGGAGATGACCGCCGCAAAATAGAAGGCCCCCTCGGTGATGATCTGGCCGCAGCCCATGGAAAAGATGAGGCAGCAGCCCAAGCCGGTAAAGAGCAGCGGCAGGGCGTTTTCCAGCACCAGGCCAAACCGGCGCAGGGAGGTAAAGGGCCCCCCGATAAACCCCTTGATGGCCGCCCAGGGCTGCTCGCTCACCAGCAGGATGACCACAAAGGCCATGGTGAGGGCGATAAACACCGACATCATGGTTTTGATGACCTTAAACAGCAGGTTCAGTTGCCGGTTGGACATGGCAAGCCCCCCTTATCTCTTCTTCGCTCTGCTTTTTCAGCCCCAGCATATAGCTGCCCAGTTCCTGCTCCTCCACCTTGGAGGCGTCCGGGAACCAGGCCACCACCTCGCCGTCGTACATAACCATCAGGCTGTCGCTAAGCTCCATCACCTCGTTGAGGTCGGCCGAGACCAGCAGCACGGCGGTCCCCCGGTCCCGCAGGGCCAGGATCTTCTGATGGATGGCTTTGGCGGCCCCTACGTCAATCCCCCGGGAGGGCTGGTCGGCGATGAGGAAGGCCACATCGCCGGAAAGCTCCCGGGCGGCCACCACCTTCTGCATATTGCCGCCGGAGAGCATCCCCAGGGTGTTGCGGCTGTCCTCGCACTTGACGCCAAACTCCCGGATCAGCTCCCCGCAGAGGCGGTCCAGCCTCCCCATCCTCAGCAGGGGGCCATACTCCCGCTTTTGCACCCGGTCGGCGATAAGGTTATCCCGGATGGTGCTTTTGGCCGCGCCGCCGTAGAGCAGCCGGTCCTGGGGGATGTGGGCCATCTGCCGCTCCCGCAGCCTTAGGATGCTCTCCTTGCGGATGCTTTTGCCCCGGAAGAGGATCTCCCCCTCCTCTATTGGCCGCAGGCCGCTGACCAGCTCCACCAGCTCCCGCTGGCCGTTTCCCTCCACCCCCGCGATGCCCAAAATCTCGCCGCTGCGCACCGCAAAGGAGACGTCCCGGAGGCTTAGCCGCGGCTGGCCGAAGCCATAGGAGAGGTGCTTTGCCTCCAGCACCGCACCGCCCCGGCTGGGAGGGCGCTTTTCAATCTTGTCCACAAAGTCCCGCCCCACCATCAGCCGGGAGATCTCCTTTAGGGTAACGCCCGCCACATCGTAAACCCCTACCGAACGCCCCGACCGCATAATGGTGATGCGGTCGCAGATCTCCTTGATTTCCCGCAGCTTGTGGGAGATAAAGATGATGGTATGCCCCTGGTCCCTCAGGCTCTTTAGCTGGCGGAACAGCTGCTCCGTCTCCTGGGGGGCAAGCACCGCCGTTGGCTCGTCCAAAATCAGCAGCCCGGCGCCCCGGTACAGCGCCTTCAGGATCTCCACCCGCTGCTTCATCCCCACCGGCAGGTCCTTCACCTTTGCCCGGGGATCCACCGGGAGGTTGTACCTTTCGGCAATCTCCCGGGTGCTCCGGATCGCTTTGGCGTGGTCCATCACCACCCCCTTTACCGGCTCGCTGCCCAAAATCAGGTTTTCCGCCACCGTCAGGGAGGGCACCAGCATAAAGTGCTGGTGCACCATCCCAATGCCAAGGCCCAGGGCCACGGTGGGGCTGGCGATCTCCACCTTTTTGCCGTCCAGCCAGATCTCGCCTCCATCCGGCCTTTCAATCCCGAACAGGATCTTCATCAGGGTGGATTTTCCCGCCCCGTTCTCCCCCATCAGGGCGTGGATCTCCCCTTTTCTCACCGAAAGGTCCACATCCTCGTTGGCCACGATGCCGTTGCCGTAAATCTTGGTGATATGCTCCATTGAGAGCAGCACCGTGTCGTTCATCCCTTCTCACCTCTCTTTTTCTGGCATGGAAAGACAGCCGCCCTCTGGCCGGTATCGCAAAGCCCGTTCCGGCGGCTGTCTGTGCGCTTTCCTGTATTTTCCGCTTATGGGCGGACCGATTCCCGGATCTTCTCAATCTCTTCCGCAGTCATATACAGCGCGGTTTCCACCTGGATCTCCCCGGCAGAAAGCTTGCCGGCGGTCTCATCGATAAATGCCCGGGTCTCCTCCGGCACCAGTTTCTGGTAAAACTCGTTATCCACCAGTCCCACCCCGTCCTCCTTGACGCCCAGGTTCAGGTGGCGCCCAAATTGTAGGGTGCCGGCGTCAAACTCCCCTGCAAGGCGGTACAGGGATTCCGAAACGTTCTTCACCGCCGAGGTGGGGATGATCTCCGCAATCTCCGGGTTGCTCCCCTTCAGGGAGGATGCCCGGTCGGAATCCACGCCGATCACCAGCACCTTTTCCGCAGCCCCGGCCTCCAGAACCCCGATTACACCGTTGGCCGCCGGAGGGTACAGGACATCCGCCCCCTGCTTGATTTGGGCGATGGCCAGCTCCTTGGCCTTGAGGGCGTCGGTGGCGCTGCCCACGGTGGAGTTCAGGATCTTCACCTCCGGGTCCGCATACTGGGCCCCCTGGACAAAGCCGTACATAAAGTCGTGGATTACCGGGGATTCCAGGCACCCCACCACCCCCAAAATGCCGGTCTTGCTCAGCTTTGCCGCCAGCGCCCCCGCCAGGAAGGAGCACTCGTTCTGCTTATACGTCACCGAGATGGCGTTGGCGAGGTTGTTCTGTTCAAAGTTCAGCTCGTCGTCATAGGCGATCAGGCGGACGTCGGGGTACTCCGGCAGAATCTTGTACAGGATATCCCGGGTGGATTTGCTGTTGGTAAAGACCAGGTCCCAGTCCTCCTCAAAGGCATCCCGATAGACGCTTTCGTACTTGGCAAAGTCCCCCGCCAGGTCCCCTGTCTCGAACACCTTCACCTGGGCGCCATGCTCCCGGCCGTACTGCTCGATGCCCCGGGCCGCCAGGTCGTTGACGCTCATGTCCC
The DNA here is from genome assembly GCA_022795575.1 of Angelakisella sp. GTDB lineage: Bacteria > Bacillota > Clostridia > Oscillospirales > Ruminococcaceae > Angelakisella. The sequence goes on from JAAWGY010000064.1 coordinate 9,229, forward strand.
CCCTGGTGCCGGGGATCAGCACCAGGATCTTCAGCGCCTCCTTGGCACTGCTGCCGGTGCTGCTTTCCGTCCCTGGCGCGGGGGCGGAGGTTCCGGGGGTTCCCCCGCAGGCGCTGAACAGCATCACCGCCGCAAACACAATGGCAAACCACTGCTTCCATCTCTTTTTCATCGTCTTCTCCTTTTCGTTTCTTTGCCAGCCTTGGCTCTGCGTTCCCTCTTTCCGCGGTCGAGGTCCTTGGTATTAGTTTTAGTATAACAACTTGCCGCAATCACTGTCAATTTGCAAAAAGGCAGAAAAAGATGTCTATTTTTCCGCTTTTTACCCTATTGTCCAGACAATATATTGTGTAATTACATCATACAAATTACCATACAATATGGCATACCACATAGGAAACAATCTGCCCTGAGCCGTCATGCGTTGGTGCCTGCGTATCCGGAAAACCACCTTCCTCCTCATTTTTCCCACAACGCTGCACAACATCAGTCAAACAGACAAAAACCACCTCTCTGCTTTTCTGCAAAGAGGTGGTTTTGGCTTATTGGAAAAGTATTCCTTTCGACAGGGTTTTTCTCTGCCGCTATCTTATCACCCGAAGATACCGTTCTATTTATTACCTCTATATAAACAGCAGCTACTGGCAGGCCCACTTCTACACCTACTGGCGTTTACCATGAATAAGGAGGTTTTCAGAACCTATATTCATAACCGGATGATGCAGGCAGGGCAAGGGATTTTTCCGCCCTGCAAGGCAAAAATCCGCAGCAATACTTGGTGTATTGCAAGGATTTTCAACGCAGCAGGGCG